>DATHUB010000237.1:0-3582 GCA_035462695.1 Coriobacteriia bacterium
CCGTTCTCGATCATGGCTGCCTCACTTCTGCGTTCGACGCTCACGCTGGGCGGTTGCTTGAGCGCGCGCCACGGCCGAATGGCCCGAAGGGTCGTGACGCTCGGCGGCGGGTGGGGATGCGCCGCTCCGCGACGAGATCCCGACTGAGTGCGGCATCATGCTTCGCGTGGTCCGCATCGGTCTGATCGTCGCGGTGGCCGTGCTTGCGGTCCTGGCAGTGCTGGCCGGCATCCTGGTCCTCCGACCGGACGTGACCGCGACGTCGTCGTTCGACCCGGACGTGACCATCGAGTGCGCCGCCGCCACGGGCGTTGGCGATGCGGCGTGCGTGGCGTGGGGCGACGCAATCTTGGGCGGTGGGTCGCCGAGCACGACCTTCGAGGCACGCGACGTCGTCCGCCTCCGACTCGATCGGGAGCTGCTCGGGTTCGGCGACTCGTGCCGCGCGGAATGGTTCCTCGGGCGCTACCCGGAGGATGTGGCCTGGTCCGAATCGGTGCCCTGCGCGGACGGCTGACCGAGGGGATGGAGCGGGAGACGGGGATCGAACCCGCGACATGCAGCTTGGAAGGCTGCATGTCTTCACGGAGCGCGGAGCTTTCCTGAGCTTGGTGGACGGCGGAAGTGTGCCACGCCGGAGTGGATCAAGTCAACCAGTGACTAGACAGGGCGGCTGGAGCATCTTCTGAACCGCACGCGAGCCCTCGCGACGAGCACCACCGGAGCTCCGCAGTGAACAAGCAGGTTTGCTAGCGCCCTGGAGTTCTACAAGACCGCCGCGTACCAAAGGATCATTAGATCGTTGGGCGCTGCTCTGGCGACCACTCATCGGCGCATCTCAGTTGACAGTCAAGTAATACTTGGTAGTAAGTTGCCCACGACTGGGGACTGCCAGAGACAGGAACGGAGGACGAACAGATGGCGAGATCCCTCTTGGTCAGCACAGGCACCAGCGCTCTTATGAGCGGGGTGTTGATCCTGCTAATGGCCATGCCGGCCGCCGGGCAGTCGAGCGCCGAATTGGTTGATGCACCTCACTGCATCGTCCGTCTTGCGGATGCAGACCCGACCGACAAAGGCGGCGAAGGCATTATCGAGGAGGAACGGTGCTTCACTACGTTCTCCGCGGCGTTCGAGTACGGATCGCTGGGAGCCATTGATGTCCCGGCAGATATGTCGTCGGCCGATCTCACGCAGTCCCTAGTCCTCGCCGCGGGAGCCCAATCAAGCTCGTACCTAATTGGCATCAACTACGACTGCAAAAACTTCACAACGAACTGGCTTTGCCCGAGCTGGAGTTGGTTTGCCTCCGGCCCGTGCTCACCGACTTCGGGCTGGTACGTCAATAGCGTAGGATCGGCACAGGACAACCGCTACGAGTCTGTGCGGACCGGCTACAGTTACTGCAAGCAGGTTCGTGTCTTTGAGCACATCAACCTCCAGGGAGCAAACCTCCACTCTTGGTGGGAGCGTTCGGACCTCGGATTGCTAAACAATCACACTTCATCAGTGCGGTGGTGGGGCTACTGAGGCGATCCATCTCGCGGGTGCCGGCCCGGACCATGAGAGTCCGGCCGGCATCGACGCTCATCAGGCCGTGACTGACCCGCTAGACCTCAGCAAGGCGCGTCGGCTCCTGGCCCTCGGCGGCCAGCTCGTCACTTCACCGTAATTGCCGCGACTGGAACGAGCAGTACGAGCCTTGCGTCAACTCAGGCCCAGCCGGCCAACGGTCGGCATCGGGCGTCGGGTCTGCGAACCCGCCTCATCCCGAGCCGATGGCACGCTTGCTTCGGAGCATTCGGACCAGGGAGGGGCCCGTGACTGTGTAGAGGCGCCGCATTAGCACTCCGACCCCGGCATCAGTGGGTCGTCGATCGTGACGACTAGCTGTATGCGGCCATCCTCTACGACGCTGCCACCGCCGATCCGCCCGCAGCCTGGAGGCTCATCGCTAAAGCGGATGGCGTCGTCATCACGGCTCTCAGTGCCGCGCCGGTCCTCGATCTGCCAGTGGATGGTGTAGCCCTTTTCGGCAGCCATCTCCGCGGCCTCGGCAGGCGAGCGATCATAGATGTCGGTGCCCCAGAAGGGCTGTCCGAAGTTTGTCAGCCCCGGCTGCGAGAATATGCAGTCGCTGAAAGAAATCCCGTTGTCGATGGTGAATCCGCACCCCAGGCGCTGAGCTACCACGCCGCCGGCAAGCGCAACCGCGGCCATAAGGGACAAACACGCCGCCAGAAGAAGCGTTCGATGCCGCGCATGGGCTGGTCGTCCAAGGCGGTTCGCCAGCGCCGCCGCGGTGAACCGCGCGTCTATCCGGTCCGCAAGATCCGCCGATGGACCCACCGGCCGGTACATCGCCCCCAACTCACCCTCGAGCGCGGAGGCGCGCCGCGTATCCGATGTCGTCATGAGTAGGTCTCCCGCAGCCGGCTCAACGCTCGGCTGATCAGTTTCTGGGTCGCTGCTTCGCTCTTGCCAATCACTATCCCGATCTCCCGTGCGCTCAACCCACTGCCGTATCGCAGGGCTAGGCATTCCCGCTGGAGCGGAGCTAGCTGCTGAACGTGCTCCGCCAGCTCTCGGTCCTCTTCCCGCTGGATCAGCTCGGGCTCCGGCCGTCCGCGCTCGCTGTGCGGATGCTTCTCAGGGCGAATGAGGTCGATCGGATTGGCCGGTCGGCGGCGCCGGATCGCATCTACGGCTTGGCTGCGGGCGATGCGAAACAGCCACGCGCCCAGGCTATCGCGTTCGCCCCGATACGACGACAGCCTAGTCCACGCACGCTCGAAGGTTTGCGCGGTCAGCTCCGCCGCATCGTCGTCGTCAGTGACGAAGCGGCGCAGATAGTGGAAGATTGGATCTCGGAGCCGCAGGTACGCCTTCTCGAACTGCTCCTCGATCTGCCCTGCGGCCGCACCTGCGGGGTGGCGGCCATCCACGTCGGCTGCTAGGCCCGTATCCATTGCCCCTCCCGAATGAATCCCTACTCATACAGACGCAGCGGGGCCTCAAGACCGGACATTGATCCGGGTTTGACATCGTTCGTCTGTCCTCGGTGTCGTGCCTCTCGCAGGGACAAAGCAGTACTCGAGGATGCCATCGGCTGCGGCAGCACGCTTGGACGTCGCCTCTGAGGACTCTGCGGACATCTGGAGCGTGCCAGTGAAGCACGCGATACCAGCCTAGAGGACCTCGTCACCCCGCAGTTCTCGGACCGCCGTGCGCCGGAGCTGGATGCGCACTCGCCACGCTGACTTAGCAGGACGTGCTCAATCGGTCGAGCATCGCGAAGCGGCCCGGTGCACTTCTCCCCCGGTACAGCGCGGCGTCTGCGTGCCCAGACGTCCTCGTCGGTGGGTGCGAGTGGGGTCCCGAGCCAACGTGGCGAGGTGACCCAAGTTGCCGGAGTAACGGCGCTGCTTCCCACGACGAGCTGATTTGCCAGCCTGAACAACAGCGGCCGAGCGTTTCGCGTCAGCACCTGGCGCAACTACTAACCCGCGTCTCGCGCAGTTTGATGTTGCTCCTTCGTTGAGGAGAACTCACCATACGGCTGCGCGCATCGTTGGGTCGATC
>DATHUB010000238.1:0-4415 GCA_035462695.1 Coriobacteriia bacterium
TCACCACCGACGGGAACGCGGTCGTGAACGAGGCCTGGAGTGCGGACGCAAGCGAGAACTCTATCGAACTCAACGTCCAGCGTGGCGTTGGGAACGTCCGGCTCGAGCTGGCTGACTAGAACACCGAGGGCCGGCCCGCTCGGGCCGGCAGGAATGGGAGGCATCATGGAACTCTTCGGGACATTGCTTGGGCTGTCGATTCTCGCGCAGATATCGGTCGCCGTCATCGCGGGACTCTTGTTCCCCGCATTCTGGGTCTGGATGCTCGTGGACGCGATTACGAGACAGCCGGAGGCCTTTCCGAGCAAGGACAGCACCGAGAAGATCGTGTGGATCATTCTGATGATTGCGCTGCAGCCGATCGCGCTCGTCTACTTCTTCCTCGTCTGGCGCGCCGGCCGGCATTTTGTCGCGGCCACCGTCGCGCCGGTGCAGCCGCCGGCAACCGGCGCACCTGCCGGAGCCGTGTAGGGCGACCTATCGGCACTCACATCTCGGCCCCGGTGCCGCTTGGCGCCGGGGCCCGATGTATGTTCCGCCAGCTCATCGCCCAGCTGAGGTGGTCCTCCGCTCGAGACCCCGACTCTCAAGGCCGTCATGCGCGGCATGAGTCGGTTGGGGTAGGGTCTACTCGGAGGTGGCGAATGCAGAACGGCGACTCGCGTGTCCGGATCCACCCTCACCAATGGATCGAGCTTTCCGACGGATGTCGGCTCTCGGCGCGCGTGTGGCTCCCCGAGACGGCCGAGCCGGCGCCCGCCGTCCTCGAGTACCTGCCGTACCGCAAGGACGATCTCACCGCTTGGCAGGACTCGACCCGTCACCCCTACTTCGCCGCAAACGGCTACGCGTCCGTCCGAGTCGATCAGCGCGGAACGGGCGACTCAGACGGGATCATCTGTGACGAGTACCTCAAGCAGGAGCAAGACGACGCGCTCGAGGTGATCGATTGGATCTCCCGTCAGCCGTGGTGCACAGGCGCGGTCGGCATGATCGGCTACTCCTGGGGCGGCTTCAACGGGCTGCAGGTGGCCGCGCGGCGACCGCCCAACCTGAAGGCGGTCATCAGCCTCTACTCCACCGACGATCGCTATACCGACGACTGTCACTACGTAGGCGGCGCACTGCTAGCGGGTGACATGTTGCGCTGGGCGCAGACGATGCGCGCGATCAACGCGCTGCCGCCCTCGCCCGAGGTGGCGGGAGAAGACTGGCGCGAGATCTGGCGTGCGCGGCTCGAAGAGACCCCGCACTTCGTTGAGGCCTGGCTCTCGCACCAGACCCGAGACGGCTACTGGCGCCAAGGTTCGATTGCCGAGGACTACTCGGCCATCGACGCGTCCACCCTCCTCGTGGGTGGCTGGGCGGACGCCTACACGAACGCCGTCCCTCGCATGCTCGAGTCGCTGTCGTGTCCGCGTGCGGCGATCATCGGCCCGTGGGCCCACATCTTTCCCGAGCGGGGGATCCCGGGTCCCGCCATCGGCTTCCTCCAAGAGTGCGTGGCCTGGTTCGACCGTTGGCTGAAGGGCGAGCCGGACGCGTGGGCAGGCAGGCCGGAACTGAGGGTCTGGCTCCAAGAGCCTGCGAGGCCCTCGACCTTCTATGCCGAGCGCCCCGGACGTTGGCTGTCGTTCCCTCGGTGGCCCGGCTCCCGACAGGAGCACCTCAGGCTGTGGCTCGATGCCGGAGAGCGGCTGATGCGGCAGGCCGCGGCGACCGGGCTTAAGGAGTCGGAACAGCCGCTTGAGATCAGGGGCGTTCAGTCCTGTGGCGAGAACGGGGGCGTGTGGTGCCCCAACGGGCGCGCAGAAGAGCTCCCCGCCGATCAAGGCGTCGACGACGCGCGGTCGATGCACTTCGACACCGAGCCGCTGGGGCAGCGCCTCGAGATGCTCGGCAATCCCGTCGCCACCCTTCAGATCGAGGCGGACGCCCCACGCGCGAACGTCATCGTGAGGCTGTGCGATGTGGCCCCTGACGGAGCCTCGACTCTTCTCACGTATGGCGTCCTCAATCTGGCCCAGCGGGACAGCAGCTCAGATCCCTCTCCGGTGGAACCGGGGCGCCGATACGAGGTACGCGTGGCGCTGAACGCGATCGGACAGGCGGTCGAGCGGGGGCATCAGCTGCGGCTCTCCGTTTCCCCCACGTACTGGCCTCTCGTCTGGCCCGCCCCCACGCCGGTGACGTTGCGGATCACTCCGGCGGGTTCGTGGCTCGACCTACCCCTGCTCCCCGCCGAGTCACAGGGGGGCTGGAGCTTCGAGGGACCTGAGTACGCTTCACCGCTCGAAACGCGGGAGATGAAGTCAGAGCGTTCGCGCAATAACCAGCGCGAGGGTGATCGGAGCGTTACTGCGGAGCGAGAAATGGCCGAGTCCGTCTTCGCCGGGGACGACCTCCGCATCCGAACCGAGGGCACGGGGCGCTGGATAGTGCGCGACGAGGAGCCGCTCTCGGCACGGTTCGAATGCGCACGAGACTACTTGTTGGAGCGCGGTGACTGGCGCGTGAAGGTTCTCTGCGCCTCGGAAATGACGGCCGACTCGGACACATTCCTTGTGACCGAACAGCTCACAGTCTTCGACGGCGACGAAGTCTTCTTCGCCCATGAAGACACCTTCGAGATTGCCAGGGGACTCCTCTAGACCGAGACGCGGACTCGCTCTCTTCTGGGAATACATGGTGCATGAGCAGCACAAAGGCGGCCCCACCCGACAGCTTCGCCCTTACCAAGCGCCGAGTGCTTGTTGCCACCATCCTCGGATCCGGGCTCGTCTTTCTCGACTCAAGCGTCGCCAACGTCGCGCTGCCTGCCATTCAGCGAGATCTAGGCATCTCCACCTCCATGCAGCAGTGGGTCGCGTCGGCCTACCTCCTCACGCTATCCGTCCTTCTTCTCGTCGGAGGCCGCCTCGCTGATCTGTTCGGCAGGAAGCGCATGTTCGTGACTGGGCTATGGGCCTACGCCGTCCTCGCAACTGCGGCAGGCCTTGCCCCCAACGGCTACGTGCTCATCAGCGCTCGCGCCTTGCAAGGGGTGGCTGGGGCCGTCCTTGTCCCGACGACCCTCGCACTCATCAATGCGACGTTCCCCCCAAACGAGCGCGGCAAGGCGATCGGGACCTGGGCGGCGTGGTCGGGAATAACGACCATCCTCGGGCCGGTGGTCGGCGGGTTCGCTATCGACCGCCTGTCTTGGCACTACGCGTTCTTCATCACGCCGGTGCTCGCACTCGTGGCCATAGCGCTGTCGGGCGGAGTGCCGGAGTCGCGTGACGAAACCGCCTCGACGGACATCGACTTCTTAGGCATCTTCCTCGCGATCGGAGCCGTTGGCGGGATCGTCTTCGCGCTCATACAGGGACCGCTCGCCGGTTGGACGAGCCCGATCGTGCTGGCGCCGGCGATTGTCGGCGCACTGCTGCTGCCGGTGTTCCTGTGGTGGGAGACGCGCGCCAGAAGCCCGCTCCTGCCCTACGGGATGTTTGAGAACCGCAATCTCGCCGTCGCCAACCTCGTCACGCTCTTCGTCTACGCCGGGCTCTACGGGATGTTCTTCTACGTTCCGATCTACCTCCAGTCGTCGTTGCGGACCTCGGCCACGCTTGCGGCGAGCATCTTCATCCCGATCACTGTGCTGCTCTTCTTCCTCTCGCCTGTCGCGGGTCGGCTCAACGACAAGTACGGGCCGAGATGGCTCATGTTCGGAGGCCCGCTCGTTGCTGCGACGGGCATCGTTGTGGCGAGCATGACGCGGGAAGGTCAGGTCTACACGCTGCTGCTCCCGGGGCTCGTGCTGTTCGGCATCGGGCTCGGTTTCACCGTCACTCCGGTGACGGCTACGGCGATCGGTTCGGCCGATGAGCGCTTCTCCGGTGTCGCCTCCGGCTTCAACAACGCGGTGTCCCGTCTTGCCGGGCTGGTTGCGATCGCGCTCATGGGTGTCATCGTCGTGCAGCTATGGCAGGGCGCTTTGGGCACCGCCCGCGAGGGTGTCTCGCCAGAGGTCGCGACCGCGGTGGGAAGCGTCGCGACGAAGGCGTTCGTGACGCCGGAGAGTGCGGGGCTGACGGAGGCACAGGCGGCGGAGATGCGAAAGCTGACGTCCGAGGCCTCTGCCGACGCCTTCCGTAACGGGATGCTGCTCGCCGCCGCGCTCGTCGCGACGGGTGGTCTGGTCTCAGTCGTCGGCATCCGAAGGCGCGAAGACGACGACACTGCCGAGGCGATCGGCGGACAGCGGAGCTGACGCCGCTCGACGACCGCGGCTATGGCCCGCGCCACCCGGGCAGGACGTCGCGTCTCTGCTAACAGTCCTCAAGCAATTGCGGATGCGGATGCGCTACGTCTTCGCGACCGGGATCTGAATCTCGGTGAGGTACTCGCTGGGCGGAACGATCTCGGGATCC
>DATHUB010000239.1:0-3587 GCA_035462695.1 Coriobacteriia bacterium
GGTAGCGGACATGTCATTGATGACAACGACGCGCGACGCATCAGGCTGAAGCTTCAAAGCCGCATCGAGCGTGCGCGGGATATCGAAAGCCTCAACCACTCCCGTGAAGCCGTCTGGTGGGCTGCCGACGTAGTTCACGCCGCAGAAGACAACCGGGGTCCCGGGAGACAGGGCCTCTTGGTACTGAACCAAGAAGTCGTAGGCGTTGTCGTCCGTCGCGATTATCACGTCGAAGGGCGTGAGCTGATACTTGTATCTCAGGAATTCGAGAAAGCGTGTGCTGTACCCCTCGGCGATGACGCGTTTGGCGTCCAGGTACTCGGTGTGCACTTCGACGTCCGCGGCACGCCGGTCTAGCTGCGACCGGATTCCAGCATCCTCGCTGTCCGTCCACGTCAGTCCCTGGTTATAAGAGTGGAGCAGTAGGACTCTCTGCGTCTCTTGGGATACTGCCTTGTCGGGGAGGAGGACCGCGACGGTGAGAATGAGTGCGCACGCCAGGCCCAGTCGGAGGGCACTGGGCGTGAGCAGCCTCAGTGATGGGACACGGAGGCACTTCTGAAGCATGTGCGACCACATACCCTCTAGCTTTCCCCGCCGTCGTCGCGATGGCAGTACGGGCGCATTCCCCCTCGAAAACCGTTATGCGGGTATCCCCCGTATCGAGGGTTCGAATCCCCCCTCTCCGCCAGTTGGTAGCACAAACGTGGCCCCGGTCAGCCCGAGAGGGAAGGCCGGGGCTGCGTGCGTGAGCGATACAGATTCTTATTGGCATCCCCATGGACCGGGTATTCCACTACCCGGAGGAGGAATCATGAGAGCGATCGTCGCGCACGCATATGGCTCACCGGATGTGCTTATCGCCGAAGAGGTGCCTACGCCCACTCCGGCCGACGGGGAGGTGCGCGTCAGGATTCACGCGGCTTCAGCGACCCGTTCAGACGCCGAGATGCGAAAGGGCGGCGTGGCTCGGCTGGCGGCAGGCCTGACCAAACCCAAGCACCCTATTCCCGGTGCCGAATTCGCCGGTGAGATCGACGCCGTCGGGCCGAACGTCACCCTCTTCAACGTTGGCGACCGGGTCATGGGCCAGACGGGGCTTGCCATGGGCGGCTACGCCGAATACGTGGTGGTGCCCGAGGACGGGCCGTTCGTCCCGGTGCCCGAAGGGGCGAGCTACGAGGAGGCGGTCGCGCTCGTCGAAGGCATGCTCACCGCGCTCGCGTTCCTCAATGCGGACGCGGACATCCGGCCCGGGACGCGGGTGCTCATTAACGGGGCAGCCGGCGCAGTCGGCAGCGCAGCGGTCCAGGTCGCGCGGCACCTCGGCGCGACAGTGACCGGAGTCTGCGGTGCGGCCAATGTCGAGTTCGTGGAGTCTCTCGGCGCGGACGAGGTCATCGACTACAAGCGGTCCGACTTCACGCAGCAAGGTCGCGCGTACGACGTCATATTCGACGCGGTCGGGCTGAGCTCGTTCTCGGCCTGCCGAAAGGCGCTAGCGCCGAACGGCATCTACCTGACGACCGTACCGAGCATAAGGGTGCTCGTCGACGTCGCAAGAACGTCGCTGTTCGGCAACCGGAAAGCCCGGATTATCTTCTCCGGCCTAAGGACCGACGAGAAGAAGCTCGAGGACCTCAATCTGATCTCGGAGATGTGGGCGGCAGGGGAGATCAAGGCCGTCGTCGACCGGGTCTTTCCTCTGGAGCAGGCCGCCGAAGCCCACCGGTATATCGACCAGGGGCACAAGCGCGGGAACGTCGTGCTCACTGCGTGATCTTGTCGGCCGGGACACCCGAGAGCTACCCACGCGGGAATCAGGCCCCGTGCATTCCCTCGGCGATGCGGTCGCCGACGTCCTGATCGATGTTGCGCCAGTACTCGAGCGCACGCTGCAGCACCGGTTCTGACACGCCGTTCCTCAGGTGTCCGACCACATTGGAAACGAGCCGGTCACGCTGTACGTCGTTCATCACCTCGCGCACGAGGGTTCCCGGCTGGATGAAATCATCGTCATCGGAGCGCTTCGTGTAGGCAGCGCGCATGAACTCGCCGCTGACGCTCCAGACCGTGTCCTCGGGGTACCGCTCGGGGTCGGCCTCGGGGCCGCCCTTCGAGTTCGGCGCATAGACCGGATCGGAGACGTTCTCGATCCGCATCCTGCCGCCCTTGCTGTAGCTATGCACTGGGCTTTTTGGTCGATTCACCGGGATCTGCTTGTAGTTGACGCCCAGACGCGCTCGGTGGGCGTCGGCGTACGAAATGAGGCGAGCGAGCAGCATCTTGTCCGGACTCGGGCCGATGCCGGGGACGAGGCTGTTCGGCTCGAACGCCGCTTGCTCGATCTCCGTGTGGAAATCACTCGGGTTGCGATCCAGAGTGAGCCTACCGACCTCGTGTAGCGGGTAGTCGCCGTGGGGCCAGACCTTGGTCAGGTCGAACGGGTTGAAGCGGTACGTCTCTGCCTCATCGAACGGCATGATCTGCACCTTGAGGGTCCAGCTAGGATAATCGCCGCGCTCGATTGCCTCGGCGAGGTCGCGGCGATGGTAGTCGGCATCCTCGCCGGCGATGCGGTCAGCCTCCTCTTGGGTGAGGATCTCGATGCCCTGGTCGGTCTTGAAGTGGTACTTCACCCAGAAGCGCTCGCCGTTGGCGTTGACCCACATGTAGGTATGGCTCGAGTGGCCGTTCATGTGCCGGTAGGTCTTGGGCACGCCGCGGTCGCTCATCAGGATGGTGACCTGGTGGGCTGTCTCAGGAGAGAGGGTCCAGAAATCCCACTGCATGTCGTTGTCGCGCAGGCCGCTAGCCGCCCGGCGCTTCTGCGAATGGATGAAGTCCTGGAACTTCATCGGGTCACGCACGAAGAATACCGGCGTGTTGTTGCCGACCATATCGTAGTTGCCCTCGGTGGTGTAGAACTTGAGCGCGAAGCCGCGTACGTCTCGCCAAGTGTCGGGACTGCCGCTCTCGCCGGCGACCGTCGAGAATCGAGCCAGCACTTCCGTCTCGGTCTGCGGCTGGAACACGGCCGCCTTCGTATACGCACTCATGTCCTGGGTCACCCGGAAGTGTCCGAAAGCCCCGGAGCCTTTCGCGTGCGGTTGGCGGTCCGGGATCATCTCACGGTTGAAGTTGGCCATCTGCTCGACGAGGTAGTGATCGTGCAGGAGGATTGGCCCGTCGGGACCCACTGTGAGTGAGAACTCGTCGCTGGACACGGGATTCCCGGCGTCGTTGGTCGTGGGCTTGCGATCGTCGTTGGCCATGAGCGAGCACCTCTTTCGACTGTCTGCTGAGCTTCAGATTCTCCGCTGAAGGAACGGTCGAACATCGTGGCGATGCTCGACGATCGGCGGCCACGTCGGCGGTTCCCACAGTGCTCGTACCCGCTCACGTGAGTAGAGAGTCGGTGTCTAGTCGCCCACGCGAGATGACCTAGGCCGAGCTGGCCGACAGGGTCGGCGTCACTCGGCAGACCGTGATCGCAATCGAGCAGGGACGGTACTCGCCCTCGCTCGAGATGGCGTTTCAGATCGCGAAGGTATTCGGAGTGCCGCTCGACGAGGTGTTCCAGTACC
>DATHUB010000240.1:0-6913 GCA_035462695.1 Coriobacteriia bacterium
CGGCCGAAACTCGCGGGAGATCGTTCTGCGTCGGCGGTGTTCCTCTCTTCAAGGGGCAACCGATTCTCTGAGGACGCAATCCGGCGCATGTTCAAGAAGTATCTCGCGCAGATAGGAGCGGCGCGATCGCTGTCACCGCACGCACTCAGGCATACCTTCGCCACTCACCTGCTCGATCAGGGGGCGGATTTGCGCACCGTACAGGAGCTTTTGGGGCACGTTGCCCTGTCCACCACTCAGATTTATACTCACGTGAGCATGACACGGCTCAAGGACGTGCACCGCGCAACCCATCCGCGCGCCTGAGCCTTTGCAGCGAGGGGCAACTGCATGAAAACTGACTCGCGAGCGGACCTGTCCGCCCTGTGGGCACGTTACAAGAGCGATGACGACTCCGACGCGCGGGATCAGTTGA
Organism: Coriobacteriia bacterium; assembly: GCA_035462695.1. GTDB lineage: Bacteria > Actinomycetota > Coriobacteriia > Anaerosomatales > PHET01 > DATHUB01. The sequence goes on from DATHUB010000240.1 coordinate 416, forward strand.
TACTCAACTACTCGCCGCTCGTGAAGTACGTTGCAGGCCGGCTGGCATCCAGCCTGCCCCAGACGGTCGAGACCGCCGACCTGATCAGCTATGGAATCTTCGGGCTCATCGACGCCATCGAGAAGTACGACCTCACGCGCGCCATCAAGTTCGAGACGTACGCCATCGCCCGGATCAAGGGCGCGATCATCGACGAGCTGCGAGCGATGGACTGGGTCCCGCGCTCCGTCCGGTCACGGGCCCGCGAGATCGAGCAGGTCTACGTCGCCCTCGAAAACGAGCTCAAGCGCGTTCCGACTGACCCTGAGGTCGCTGAGCGCATGGGCATCACCATCAAGGAGTACAGCGACATCCTGTCGCGCCTGTCCTACACCTCCGTGGTGAGCTTCGAGGAGATGTGGGTCGGCAACGACCGCGAAGATGGCCAGAGTGCGCTCGGCACGATCAAGGACGAGGCCGCCGAGGACCCGGTGGCGGTCTTTGAGAGCGCCGAAGTCAAAGAGATCCTTGCGCACGCGATCGAGAAGCTTCCCGAGAGGGAGATGACGGTGATCGCGCTCTACTACTACGAGGGACTCACGCTCAAAGAGATCGGCCAGGTGCTAGGAGTCACCGAGTCGCGGGTGAGTCAGCTTCACACCAAGGCCGTCCTTCGACTGCGCGCACGTCTCCACGCAGCCATTTCTTAGTTCCGAATCCGCTCGACTCCGGGTTAGCCTGACGCTATACTGTCACGGCTCGTAACTACGCACGCCTGTGGACTTCGGCGCGAGGTGCCGCGATAGCGGTCGCTGTCCGAGGGGAGAAGCAGGCGGAGGAACAACCGAAAGGTAGGCTTTGCTATGCCCGTCGTTACCATGAAGAGCTTGCTCGAAGCTGGTGTCCACTTCGGACACCAGACCCGTCGCTGGAACCCGAAGATGAAGCCGTACATCTTCACCGAGCGCAACGGGATCTACATCCTCGACCTTCAGCGCACCCTGCGCGAGCTCGAGCACACGTACTCGTTCGTCCGCTCCGTCGGCAACCGCGGCGGCAGGGTGCTGTTCGTCGGTACCAAGAAGCAGGCCCAGGAGCCGATTCAGGCCGAGGCCGAGCGCTCCGGTATGCCCTACGTCACCAACCGCTGGCTTGGCGGCATGCTCACCAACTTCGTGACGATGCGTAGCCGCATCACGCGCATGGAGGAGCTTGAGGCCATGGAGGCCGACGGCCGCATGGCGACTCTGCCGAAGAAGGAGCAGCTGCTTCTCCGCAAGGAGCTCGGCAAGCTGTCCGCCAACCTCAACGGCGTTCGCGACATGCGCGAGCTGCCGCAGTGCCTGTTCGTCGTCGACACCAAGCGTGAGAACATCGCGGTTGCCGAGGCCCGCCGCCTCAAGATCCCGATCATCGGTCTTGTCGACACCAACGCCGACCCCGATGAGGTCGACTACGTCATCCCCGCGAACGACGACGCCATTCGTTCGGTCGGCCTGATGTGCCGCGTCATCGCTGACGCCATCATCGACGGTCGCGGTGGCAGCCAGGAAGTCCCCGCCGTATCCGCTTCCACCGCACCGGTGCCCGCCGTCGTTGACGAGCGCGCCGCCGCCGACGTGGCAGCCGATGCCGCCGCACCGGCCGAGTGTGTCGAGCAGGAGTCGCCCGCCAAGGCTGTCGCCGAGGTTGCCGACGCTGCGGCCGCCCCGGTTGAAGAAGCGCCCGCTGCTCCGGTTGAGGACGCCCCTGCCGCCGAGTAGGTCTAGGGAACAAACACGGGCGAACGCCGCTCGTACTGATGACGAGAAGCTGTAGGACGGATCTGGAAGGACACAACCATGGCTGAGATCACGGCCGCAATGGTCAAGGAGCTGCGCGAGTGCACCGGCGCAGGCATGATGGAGTGCAAGAAGGCCCTCGTCGAGGCTGAGGGCAATTTGGAGACCGCTGTCGATATCCTCCGCACGCGTGGCCTCGCCGCGCTGGCGAAGAAGGCCGGTCGCGCCACGAACGAAGGCGCCATCGCCTCTTATGTGACCGACGACGGCAAGGTAGGAACGCTCGTCGAGGTCAACTGTGAGACCGACTTCGTGGGCCGCAACGCCGAGTTCCTCGGCTTCGTGAACGCTCTCGCGGAGCACATCACCGCCGAGAAGCCCTCTGATGTCGCGGGGCTCATGCAGCAGACCCTCATCGGCCGCGAGCACACCGTCGAGCAGGTCCTCGGCGAGGCCGTCGGCAAGCTGGGCGAGAACATGGGCGTTGCGCGCTTCGAGCGCGACGAGGTCGAAGGCAACGGCGCTGTGGCTTCCTATATCCACGGCGGCGGCAAGATCGGCGTCCTCGTCGAGTTCGGCTTCAACAAGGCCGAGACCGGTACCTCGGACCTCTTCAAGGCCGCTTCGAAGGACGTCGCGATGCAGGTGGCTGCTGCGATGCCGCAGTTCGTCAGCCGCGAAAGCGTGTCGGACGACGTCATCGCCCACGAGATCTCGATCTACAAGGCCCAGGCCGCCGAGTCCGGCAAGCCTGAGGCGATCCAGGAGAAGATGGCTCAGGGCCGCCTCGAGAAGTTCTACAAGGAGGTCGTGCTCCCCGAGCAGATCTTCGTGAAGGACCAGGACAAGACGGTCGACCAGTATCTCAAGGGTGTCTCCAAGGAGCTCGGTGACGAGATCACTCTCGTCAACTTCACTCGCTGGACTCTCGGCGAGACCTGCGCCTAGATCACCTGTTCCACAGCGCGCATCTAACGCGGACCGGCGCAATCGCGCGCCGGTCCGCGTCATGTATCCTGTCGAAAGACCGACGTCCGCACGTCCGGGGCGTAACCGCGAGAGGGGAGTGCTTTGTCCGACTACCGGTTTAAGCGAGTCCTACTCAAACTCTCCGGCGAGGCCCTCATAGGCGAAGCCGGCTACGGAATCGACCCCATCGTCCTCGATTCGCTCGCCGCTCAGGTACAGAAGGTCTGCGCAGGCGGGATCGAGATTGCCATCGTCGTTGGCGGCGGCAACATCTTCAGAGGCCTGAAGGCCTCCTCGGCAGGTATGGATCGCGCCCAAGCCGACTACATGGGGATGCTCGCCACGATCATGAACGCGCTCGCGATGCAGGACGCACTTGAGCGTCACGGCGTGTACACACGGGTCATGAGCGCCATCTCCATGCAGCAGATCGCCGAGCCCTACATCCGCCGGCGCGCGGTGCGTCACATGGAGAAGGGACGCGTCGTCATCTTTGCGGCAGGTACGGGGAATCCATACTTCACCACCGACACGACCGCGGCCCTGCGCGCGCTCGAGATCGACGCCGACGTGGTCATGAAGGCGACCAAGGTCGATGGCGTCTACGACGCCGACCCCAAGACGCACCCCGATGCGGTGAAGTTCGACGAACTCACCTACATCGACGTACTCAACCGCGGACTGCAGGTGATGGACAGCACGGCCATATCGCTGTGCATGGACAATCACTTGCCGATCATGGTGTTCAACATGGAAGTGGAAGGAAATATCGAACGGGCGCTTTTGGGCGAGCCCGTCGGCACGATTGTGAGGGGAGACGACCGATGACGAACGACATCATCAAAGAAGCCCGCGAGCACATGGGCAAGACGCAGCAGGCGCTGCTGCACGAGTTCGCGACGGTGAGAACCGGCCGGGCGTCGGCGGCGCTGCTCGACAAGATCCAGGTCGAAGCGTACGGCTCCATGATGCCGCTCAACCAGGTCTCGAACATCAAGGCCCCGGAGCCGCAGACGCTTCTCATCGAGCCGTGGGACAAGTCGGTAATGGGCGCCATCGAGAAGGCCATACGCGCGTCGGACTTGGGCCTGAACCCGAGCAACGACGGCATGGTCATCCGCGTGCCGTTCCCGCCGCTCAACGAGGAGCGCCGCAAGGAGCTCGTCAAGCTGTGCAAGGGCTACGCCGAGGACGCCCGCATCGGCGTTCGCAACATCCGGCGCGATGCCAACCACAAGCTCGAGAAGCTCGGCAAGGACGGCGAGTCCTCCGAAGACGACGTTCGGCGCGCGGAAGCTGAGGTGCAGAAGATCACCGACAGCAACATCAAGGAGATCGACGAAGCGCTGAAGCGCAAGGAAGCAGAGATTATGGAGGTGTAGCCGGACTTGACCCCGGACACCTCCTCTCGAGCCGACTTCTATCACGGGAAGCGCGCGGCGGAACTCCTCTCCGAGTTCGACGCCGAGCGCGCGCCCTCCCACGTCGCCATAATCATGGATGGCAATGGCCGATGGGCCGAGAAGCGCGGACTGCCGCGCCTCGCGGGTCATCGGGCCGGTGCGAAGGCCGTACGCGAGGTCATCGCCGCCGCCATCGAGATCGGCGTCAGCTACCTCACCATATACTCCTTCTCCTCCGAGAACTGGAGCCGGCCTCGAGACGAGGTCAGCGGCCTCATGACGCTCTTCGTCGAGGTGCTCGAACGCGAACTCGTGAACCTCGAGCGGATGCACGTGCGCGTGCAAGTCATCGGAGAGCTCACGCAACTTCCTGCGGCCACCGCCGACGCCTTCAAGCGCTGTGTTGCGCGCACGGCGGACAACGATGGTATGACGCTCGTCGTGGCCCTCAACTACGGGGCTCGACGCGACATCGAGTCAGCGGTACGGCAGCTTGCCGAGAAGGCGGCCGCCGGAACCGTGCGTCCCGATGACATCGACGAAGAGATGATCGGGCGCCACCTGTCTACCGCGGGCGTTCCCGATCCCGACCTGGTCATTCGCACGAGTGGCGAGATGCGGCTTTCGAACTTCCTGTTGTGGGAGATCGCTTACAGCGAGCTGTGGGTCACTGCCACGCTGTGGCCCGATTTCGGTCGCAGCGACCTGCTGAAGGCGGTTGTCGACTACCAGAAGCGCCGGCGCCGTTTCGGAGGCCGCTAGTGGTCGAGAGATTGCACACCGAGATCGCCGAACCTGCGGGGATCAAGCCTCGCTCCCTGATTGAGCGCGTCGGAACGGCCGTGCTCTATGGCGCGGTCGTGCTCGGCTCCTTGTGGTTGGGGCCGATTGCCACGGGAGTCGTCTTCGGCATCATGTCCGGCTTCGCCGCCGCCGAGTTCTACGCGATGGAGCGCCGAGAGACGCGGCTGCCGAACGAGGCCTTCGGCATCGCCGCGGCTGCCGTCATGCCGATCGCCGCTGCGTTTTGGGGACTTCCGGGCCTCTCGGCGACAGTCACTGCGCTCATCGCGGCGTCACTCGTATGGCACACCATGTTCAGGCGCACGCGGACCGTCGACACCGCCATAACCGTCTTCGGCGCGGTCTACACCGGGTTTCTCCTCGGCTATCTCGTACTGATACTGCGGACGTACGAGAGCGGGCTCTTCCTCTCGGTCCTGCTGGTCGTGAGCGTGTGGGTGAACGACGTGGCCGCGTACTTCATCGGTTCGTTGCTCGGACGGCACAAGATGGTGCCTCACATCTCTCCCAAGAAGTCGTGGGAGGGTTTCGCGGCCGGCTCTGCTGGGACGATCCTGATATGGGCACTCGCTCCGCTTGTGCCCGGCTCCGGCCTTACGCTCGCGCAAGCGGTGCCGGTGGGTATCGCCGTGGCGCTCGCAGCCGTGATCGGCGATTTGGCCGAGTCGCGCATGAAGCGCGAGGCGGGCGTTAAGGACTCCGGCAACTCGCTGCCGGGTCACGGTGGCTTCCTCGACCGGCTCGACTCGCTGATCCTCGTCTGCCTCGTCGCCTACTGGGTCCTGTGGTGGGGAGGCGTCCGATGAGCACGCGACTGCGCGTCGCCATCCTCGGCTCCACCGGCTCCATCGGCCGGCAGGCACTCGAGGTAGCGGCCGCACATCCAGACCGCATCGAGATCGTCGGGCTTGCCGCTCACTCGAACGCGCAGCTGCTCCTCGACCAGGCTCGGCAGTTCGGAGTGCCCCGCGTCGCGATCGCGGATGTGGAGACAGCCAAACGCGCGCAACGCGAGATGCTCGCCGACTCGGATCCCTTCGCCGGCATAGATGCGGGTCCTGACGCCGTGGCAGAGATGGCCGCTGCCCCGGACGCCGACGTGATCCTGAACGCGCTGGTGGGAGCGGCAGGGCTGCGCGCCACCTGGCATGCCCTGCGATCCGGCCGCACGCTCGCGCTCGCTAACAAGGAGTCTCTCGTCATCGGCGGGGAGCGCATCAGGCCGATGGTGTCACCGGGCAAGCTGCTTCCCGTGGACTCGGAGCACTCGGCGATCTTCCAGTGCAATGTGGGGGAGAACGCCGAGGACGTGTCCCGCATCTGGCTCACCGCGAGTGGCGGGCCCTTCCGTGGACGCACGCGCGGGGACCTCGAGCAGGTGACGGCGAAGCAGGCGCTGGCGCACCCCACTTGGAACATGGGACTGAAGATCACGATCGACTCGGCATCGCTGATGAACAAGGGGCTCGAGGTCATCGAGGCCCACCATCTGTTCGGCGTGGACTACGACGACATTCGAGTGGTCGTGCATCCGCAGAGTTGCATCCACTCGATGGTGGAGT
>DATHUB010000241.1:0-2127 GCA_035462695.1 Coriobacteriia bacterium
CCGGTGATGCGTGCTCCCAGTGTCACTACGGAACCGGCAACTACGCCGAGAACCGCTTCGACGGCCGAGCGGTGGGTGACGAGCTCGTGGCCTCCGACTTCCCGCACTCCGGCGAAGACGACGACTACAAGATGCTCGGCAGCTACTCCATCCTGGCGCCGGCGGGCGGGGTTGGTGCCGCCACCACAACGATCGACGACACGGTCGCGGTCGGCGCGGGCAACCTCGATGCCGTGTGCATCCGCTGCCACGGCGGGATCGGGACCTACCACTAACACCCGGTTGCGAATGCCGGCGCCCGCGAACCTCCCCGAAGGGAGCTCGCGGGCGCTGCGCTGTGGTGACCTATACTCATCGGAGCGCACGCTTGCCGATTCTGCCGAGGAGACCGATGGCCGCACCCCTGCCTCATCTGTACGCCTGCATCCTCGCAGGCGGGAGCGGACAGCGGTTCTGGCCGTTGTCGCGTGAACTCAACCCCAAGCAGCTCTTGTCGATCTTCGGAACCGAATCCCTCATCGCGCAGGCGATTCACCGCATCGCCCCGTTCGTCGCCAATGCGGACGGCGTATGGATCGTCACGAACGAGCGCCTCTTCGACGAGCTTCGCAATCACCTCACGGCGCAGCCCGATCCCGATTTGCACCATGTGCGCTACCTGAAAGAGCCGCTGGCCCGAAACACCGCGCCCGCCATCGCGCTTGCGGCCGCATCGATGGTCGCCGAGGACCCCGATGCGGTGATGATCGTGCTGCCCTCCGACCACCTTCTCGAAGGCGGTCAGCTGTGGGCCGACTGCATCGAGAGCGCAGTCAAGCTCGCCGAGGCCGGACACCTCGTCACTATCGGCATCAGACCCACGCGCGCAGAGACGGGCTACGGCTACATCAAGGCTGACGAGCAGCTGGCCGAGTACGCCGTGGGCGAGGCGATGCCGCATCGGGCCGAGCGCTTCGTCGAGAAGCCGGATGCGACCACTGCCGAGAGCTACGTCGAGAGCGGCGAATACTTCTGGAACGCCGGCATCTTCGTCATGCGCGCTGACGCACTGCTTTCCGAGCTCTCCGCGCTCACCGAGGATGGCGCGAAGATCGCCGCCTCTGTTCGCGAGATTGCCGCAATGGCGCCGGAAGATCGCAATGGTGCGGAGGCGCTCGACTTGTTCGCGGCGCTGCCCGCGATCTCAGTCGACTACGCGGTGATGGAGCTCTCGAACAGGGTCGTCGTCATCCCCGCGTCTCTCGACTGGAATGACGTCGGGTCACTGCAAGCGCTCGAATCGATCGCCGAGCCGGACGGGCACGGCAACGTGCGCAGTGGTCGCGGAATAGACATCGACAGCTACGACTCGATCATCTACTCGGGCGGCCGCCTTGTGGCGACGCTCGGAGTGCGCGACATGATCGTCGTCGACACGTCCGATGCCACGCTTGTCCTGCCGAAAGACCGCGCTCAAGACGTGCGGCGGGTGTTCGACGCGCTCAAGGCGTCGGGTGCACCCGAGGTAACCCAGCCGAAGGTCTCCTTGCGGCCCTGGGGGAGCTGGGAGGTGCTGCTCTCGGCGCCTCGGTATCAGATGAAGCTTGTCGAGGTGAAACCGGGGGCGAAGCTCTCCCTGCAACGACACCACCACCGTGCGGAGCATTGGATCGTGGTGGCGGGTACCGCGATGGTCACCCGTGGCGACGAGAGAGTCGAAGTCCACGTGAACGAGAGCGTCTTCATTCCCATCGGCGAGACACACCGCCTTGAGAACCGCGGCACTGTGCCGCTTCAGGTCATCGAGGTTCAGGTGGGCGAGTACTTGGGCGAGGACGACATCGTGCGACTCGAGGACGATTGGGACCGGTCGTAGACCCCCTGCAGTAGCTGCCTATCACACACGGGTTCCTGCATCAATTTCCCTATCGGGGGTTTCCAGAACTAGATACTTGTGACTACAATCACCGAGGTAACCGAATGGGGAATGGTTACCTGCTAGTTCCACCGCGCCAGTAGAGTGTCCGGCACACGCTCCTCGCAAAGCGATTCTCACCTGCCGTGTGTTGCCTTCCTGTGGATGGCCCGCGTCGTGTTACGCGACCGGTAGGTCTGGATACTCGCGCGCCCTGTGGGCTTCTTTCGGTT
>DATHUB010000242.1:0-5698 GCA_035462695.1 Coriobacteriia bacterium
AGGGCTCCGCGCTCTACACGATCCTCGCCGGCGAATTCGGCGTGCTCACGATGACTCCCACCTATCTGATCGGTGTCATTCTTCCGCTGGTCACAGGCTTCTATCTGCTGCTGTCCGTTCTCGAGGACTCTGGCTACCTGCCGAGGATCGCGGCCCTGGCCGACCGGTCGCTGACTGCGGTTGGCCTCAACGGACGGGCCGGTATCCCGCTGATTCTCGGTCTCGGCTGCGTGACGATGGGGACTCTCACGACACGCATCCTCGGCAGCAGGCGCGAGCGCTTCATCGCCACCGCCCTCATGGCGATCGCGGTACCGTGCTCGGCGCAGATCGCCGTCATCGCGGGGCTCATGGCCCGCACCGGCGTGTACTACTCGGCCGCGTACGTCGGCTTCTTGCTGCTGGTCTTCGGTGCCGTTGGCGCTGTGCTCAACAAGATCGTGCCCGGCGAATCGACCGACCTGCTGATCGATCTTCCCTCGCTGAGAGTGCCGCGCCTCGACAACGTGGTGCGAAAGAGCTTCACGAAGGTGTGGCACTTCATGAAGGAAGTGACCTTGTTCTTCGCGATAGGCGCCCTCATCATCTCGATGCTGCAGGTCACCGGCGCGCTCGGTTGGATCATCGCGGTCATGGCCCCCTTCACCACAGGCTGGTTGGGGTTGCCGCCGGAGGCCGCGACGGCCTTCGTCATGGGCTTCGTCCGCCGGGACTTTGGCGCAACCGGCTTCTTCACGATGAACCTGACCGACGCTCAGCTGCTGGTCGGTATGGTCACGATCACGTTGTTCGTCCCTTGTATCGCCTCGGCGATGGTCATCTGGAAAGAGCGCGGCTGGGTCTACTTCGTCGGCCTGTTTGCCGGCTCGATCGCAGTCGCCATGTTCATGGGCGGCGTGATCTGGCGACTCCTGAACGTTATCGGGGTGGCATAGATGGCAGTTCTGCCGAAATGCCCATCGTGCGGATTGGAGTCGGACGAGATCCGCTGCCCGCGATGTAACACGCTGAAGGTCATCGGTTGCTCGGGCTCCTGCGCACTCTGCAAGACGCCGAGTACTTGCAAGTCACCAGTTGCGATTGGTGAGCGGCCGAGTGATGACGCGCGCGAGGACGACGAACACCCCGGCACGCCTCTGGAGCGCTAGGCACGGGTAGTCGGGAGAGTGCGTGTGTCAGACGGCGAGCACGGTCCGCACGCCGGTGACGCCCGGAAGGCCCGCGATGCGCGCGGTGGCGGCAGGCTCGACGGCGGCGTCGGTTTCGATGAGCATGAGCGCTCGGGCCCCTCGACGCTCCCTCGATACCGACATCGACGCGATATTGGCTCCGAATTCGGCGAGGATGCTCGTAACAGCAGCCACCTCGCCGGGACGGTCCTGATGTTCGACGACGAGGATGGGGAGCTCGCCGGAGATCTGGACCTCAAACCCGTCGATGTCGGTAATGACGACGTCACCCCCGCCGAGCGACGACCCCCGCACACACATCTGCGACTCGCCACGACTGAGCCAGAACTCTGCGGTGTTGGGATGGACCTCGCCCAGGTCGTCCTCCTCGAACGCGACCACCAGACCCGCCTGCTCTGCCTCGGCCAAGGCATCGGGGATTCGCACGTCATCGGGGGACATGCCGAGCAGACCGGCAACCAGGGCGATATCGGTACCATGACCGCGGCCGGTGGACGCAAACGATCCGTGTAGATGGATACTCACCGTGGCGGGCTGGCCGCCGAAAACGGCTCGAGCGAGCGCCCCAAGGCGCACAGCACCGGCGGTGTGACTCGAACTCGGCCCGATCATGACGGGCCCGATGATGTCGAAGACGCTTCTCTGTCTGGCCATGCGCTGATTCTAGCCGAGGGCGCGCCGTCGTCGGAGGAATTACCGGCCGTTCACCCTTGGCGTGCCATTCGCTTCGGTGTGCTCGTTGAAGAATCCGTTAAGCCCGCTTCACGAAAAGCCTCGTGGCGAGTATGCTGGCGAGCGTTGTTCGCTCGTTCAGGCAAGCATCAGAAGGGAAACGTATGTCCGAGCAGACCCAGAACAATCAGACTGTGGTTATCGCGCTCGTCGTCGTTGCGGTGCTGCTCGCCGCTGCAGTCGGCGTGATCGTGTACAAGCAGTCCACCGGTGTTCCCCCTGTTACCCAGTCACCGGTAGAGAGCCCGGCCGTTCCTGCCGCCACCGATCCGGCTGCCACCGATCCTGCCGCCACGGATCCGGCTGCCGCACCCGCCGCCGACGTCGACCCTGACGCGGCAACCGCGGTACCCAAGGGCACCGAGCCCAAGGCCTTCGTTGAGTCTTACTACAAGGCGTGCGAAGACGGAGACTGGCAGGCCGCGTTCGACGCGCTGCCCGCCGACAAGAAGGCCGGCAACTCGCCTGACGCGCTGAAGGAGCAGGTCTCGGGCTACGGCGTCGAGGGCTACACCATCACCGCAGCCACGACCGAGGGCGACACGGCAGTTGTCAAGGTCGATCAGGTGACCGGCGCGTACGGCACGTTCGAGAACACCTGGACGTTTGCCAAGAAGGACGGCGAGTGGTTCGTCGCCAGCAAGGCCGTCACCGGCATGAAGTAGTCGGCTTTCAAGCCAAACAAGCAGTGCAACGGCCGCCTACGGGCGGCCGTTTTCTTTTGGGAATCGGCACACCGAAAAGGTCAGTGGCGCGTGCTAGGGTGGCACAGTGAATAGGGAAGGACTGCTCCAACTCATCGTCCCCGGAACTGACCTCGACGTGGTCGAGGCGTACTGCTCGTACGCCGAGCGGGCCACCGACACGGCGTTCGGCTTAGAGGACGAGATCTGCGTCGTCGACGTTGAGACGACCGGCTATGATCCCGGGCGCGATCACCTCATCGAGGTAGCGGGCGCGATCATGCGCGGTCCCGAGGTGCTCGATCGCTTCGAGACGCTCGTCGATCCGCTGGTGCCGATCTCCACCGAGATCACGCGCCTCACCGGCATCGACGATGCGCTGGTCGCAGGAGCGCCCTGTGCGGAGTCCGCCGTATCGAGCCTGCTGGCATTCGCCGCGGGACGCCCGCTGCTCGCTCACAACGCCTCGTTCGATCGCTCCTTCCTCGAAGCGGTGGCCGGGCGGGGATCGTGCGGGGCGCCCTGGCTGGACTCGCTCATCTTCGCGCGCATCGGCCTTCCTCGGCTGAGGAGCCATCGGCTCGCCGACCTCGCGGACGCTTTCGCTCCGGATCTGCAGGGAACGGCTCACCGTGCAGCGGCCGATGTCGCGGCGCTCTGCCGAGTGTGGCGTGTTGCGCTGGTCGGTATCGCGGAACTCGACCCGGGACTGCTGCTGCGACTCACGTCGCTCGCGCCCGATGTCGACTGGCCCGAGCGCCGAGTGCTCGCGCAAGTCGCGGGCTCCCTGCCCGCCGCCCACCATGACCTCAAGGAGCTGCGGCGCCGCAGGGTCGCCGCCGATCGCGCCGAGGCCCTGAGCGACGCGGACGAGATCGCCTGCGCGTGTCCGTCGCCTGACGACGTGTGCGCCCAGTTCACGCCGGACGGGCTGGCTGGACGGATGTATGAGAACTACGAGCAGCGGGCCGAGCAGGTAGAGATGGCGCGTGCTGTGCTCGACGCCTTCCAGACCTCCACTCACTGCGCCATAGAGGCCGGCACCGGCGTCGGCAAGTCGATGGCCTACCTTGTGCCTTCTGCGCTGTACGCGCTCGAGAACAATGTGGGCGTCGGCGTCGCCACGAAGACAAACGCTCTGATGGACCAGATCGTCTATCACGAGCTGCCCCGCCTCAACGAGGCGCTCGGCGGCGAGCTGCGATATGCCGCGCTCAAGGGCTACGACCACTACTTGTGCCTGCGCAAGCTCGAACGGTTCGCCATGGAACTCGACGCCAAGGCCGACGTCGACCTCGTAGCTTCGGTCGCGATGCTCCTCGCCTGGACCTCCCAGTCGTCGTGGGGAGACCTCGACGCGGTGAATCTCCACTGGCGACGCGACCTGCGCACTGCCGTCCAAGCGAGCCAGGGAGACTGCACCTTCAAGCGCTGCCGGTTCTTTCCGCACATCTGCTATCTCCACGGCATACGCAGACGCGCGGCAAGCTCACACATCGTCGTCACCAACCACGCCCTGCTTTTCCGGGACGTGATCGCCCAAGGGGGCATCCTGCCGCCGATACGTCACTGGATAATCGACGAGGCCCACGCCGCCGAAAGCGAGGCGCGCAAACAGCTCACGCTCGGGGCGAGCCACTTCGAGCTGTCCGTCGTGCTCTCCGGGCTGCACGGCGGCAGGGGAGGGCTGCTGGAGACTCTGCGCAGGAAGCTGCGGAGCGACGAGTCCGCTTCCGACACGATGGCGCTTCTCGCCAAGATGCAGGAGGCGGTTCAGCGCGCGAAGACTCTCGCCGACTCGCTCTTCGACTTCGTGAAGGACTTGGCACCCTTGGCCGCGGACAGTGACTACGACGCCGCCGAGCTCTGGGTTAACCCCGAGGTGAGAGAGACCGGGCCGTGGGGCGTCGTCTCGTCGACCGGGCGCTCGCTCGCTCGACGGCTCGAGACCGTGATCGGGCACGGACGAGAGCTGATGACCCGGGTCGAGGCACACGGAGCCGACCTGGCCGATCAGCGTGCGGACCTCGCAGGGCTGCTCACTCGGCTAGCCGACCAGCTCGACGGACTCGTCGCGGTGGTGGATGGCGAGGATGATGCTCTCGTCTACTCCGCGCAACTCGACCGTCGCCGTAACGTCGACGCCGAGAGGCTCGTCGCTGCCCGGCTCGACGTGGGAGAGGTGCTGACCGAGGACCTGTATCCTCGCGTCCACAGCGTCATCTTCACGTCGGCGACCCTTGCCGCGGGCGACTCGTTCGATCATTTCGCCCGAGGGGTGGGACTCGACCGGCTCGTGACCGACGGCTGGCGCTCGTTGAAGCTGACTTCCAGCTACGATTTCGAGCGCCAGATGGCCGTCTTCGTGCCACTCGGTCTCAGCGAGCCGAACTCCCCGCGCTACCTCGCCGACCTTGAGAAGTTGCTCGAGTCCGTCCATCTCGCGATGGGCGGCAGCGTGCTGACGCTCTTCACGAATCGTCGGGACATGGAGCGACTTCACGCCATCTTGGAGCCGAGGCTTAGATCAGCGGGACTGGACGTCATCATGCAGAGGCGTGGGACCTCGGCGAAGCGGCTGAGAGACGAGTTCATCGCCGACGAGCGCTTGTCCCTCTTCGCCCTGAAGTCGTTCTGGGAAGGCTTCGACGCGCCCGGCGATACGCTCAGGTGCGTTGTCGTCCCGAAGTTGCCCTTTGGTCGCCCGACGGACCCGCTCTCTCGCGAACGCGAGTGCCGGGAAGGCAAGGTGGCGTGGCGTCGCTACACGCTTCCCGAGGCTGTCATCGAATTGAAGCAGGCCGCGGGAAGGCTCATCCGATCGACGACCGACACCGGGAGTCTGGTCATCGCGGACGCGCGCGTGACCACCAAGGGCTACGGCCGTGACTTCCTCGCGGCGCTGCCGGTGGCCGATGTCGAGCGTCTCCCGTTCGAAGCGATTCCGGCGGCAATCGAGGCGCGCTTCTCGCGCTAAAGCGCGCTCACTCCTCCAGCAGTCCGGCGGCGAGATCGCCGACAGCGGAACGCACTTCCGCCGGCTCGATCACCTCGGCCTGACCCAGCTGCGCGACGATCATCCTGGCGATCCAG
>DATHUB010000243.1:0-1559 GCA_035462695.1 Coriobacteriia bacterium
CCGAGCTTACGGTCGCAGCCGCCCTCCGTGCGCCGAAGCCGGCTCACACCAGAAGCGGGAACCCGCTCGCCAGATTCTTCGGCGTGGTCGCGGACCCTCAGGCGTGGGGTGCGCTCTTCTACCTGCTCCTGGCGCTTGCGACCGGCATTATCTACTTCACTATCGTTGTCACCGGCATCTCGCTGACCCTCGGCACGCTGGTGCTCATCATCGGCATACCCCTTGCCCTGCTGACGCTCGCGATCGTGCGGGCGATCTCGTTCGCCGAGGGACGGCTGGTCGAAGGACTTCTCGGCGTGCGTATGCCGAGACGGCCGCGTGTTGCTGGTGCGCAGGGCGATATCTGGACACGGATCAAGGCGTGGCTCTCTGACTGGCGCACGTGGACGACGATGCTCTATATGCTGCTGCAGCTTCCGCTCGGCATCATCTACTTCACGCTGACCGTCACCGCGATATCTCTGTCCGCAGGATTTGTCGCGTGGCCGATCGTCTCGGCGCTCTCCGGATTGCCTACCGTCCAGACGCTCGAGTACGCGTACTACGTGGACCCCTGGAGCATCCCGCTGTTTGTGCTGGGCGGACTGCTCGGCTTCGTACTCACGCTCTGGATGGTCAAGGGCATCGGCCAGGTGCACGGCATGTACGCCAAGGCGCTGCTGGTTGGCCGGGTCGATCAGGTCGAGGGCGCTAGTGCGCCGGGGACGGGGACCGGCTCGGTCGCCTCATCGCCGGCACCCACAGCTCCGGCCGTTCCGCCAGTGAATTCGCAAGGAGGGGATTTGTCATGAGAAGGACCACGCGACTGCTGCTCGCCGGCGCACTCGTCGTTGCGCTGATGTCGACCACGGGCTGTTTCCGCAGGGAGCGTCTATCGACCTCGGGCACCGCGCCGCAGACGGTCAGCGAGAGTGTGCCCATCGGGACAGCCACGTCGGCAGTGACGAGGATCTCGATGGGCGCCGGCGAGCTCAGGCTCGAAGGCGCGGATCTGGGCAGTGATGCTCTGACAGGCGACTTCTTGTACGCACCAAGCAGCCTGAAGCCCGAGATCGAAAGTGAGCAAGAGGGGGACGCGCTGCAGATCGCGGTCCGTCACCCGACCATCCAGAAGCTGCCGTTCCGCAACCTTGCGAGCGAGTGGGACTTGAGGCTTGCTGATGGACTCCCGACCGAACTCGTACTGAACATGGGCGCCGGCGACTCGTCGATCGACCTGAGCGACGTGGATGTCACCGAGCTGTCAGTCAACCTCGGAGCCGGCGAGAGCCGAATCGACCTGACGGGCGAGCGGGCGCACGACGTTCGCGGGCTCGTTCAGGCGGGTGCAGGCGAAATAGTCATTCGTCTGCCGAAGGACGTTCCCGTGCGCATCACCGGCCGACAGGACGGCATCGGCGAGTGGAGCTACGACGGCTTCACCACCGACGGGAACGCGGTCGTGAACGAGGCCTGGAGTGCGGACGCAAGCGAGAACTCTATCGAACTCAACGTCCAGCGTGGCGTTGGGAACGTCCGGCTCGAGCTGGCTGACTAGAACACCGAGGGCCGGCCCGCTC
>DATHUB010000244.1:0-12082 GCA_035462695.1 Coriobacteriia bacterium
CGCAACGATACCGCGCGCCCGTGCGCCCACAGGCCTTCCTTGTCGGCGATCTCCATCACTGTCGGCCCGTCCATCTCGAGTGCCTCGAAGCTGTAGCCGAGGACGCTCGACTTCTTCACGAAGTCGTCGACTGACAGCGGGCTCGAGAAACGGGCGGTGCCGCCGGTCGGCAGGACGTGATTCGGCCCTGCTACGTAGTCTCCGACGCTCTCCGGCGTCCACGGACCTAAGAAGATGGCGCCCGCGTTGCGAATCGAGCCGAGCAGCTCGTAGGGCTCGGCCATCTGCACCTCGAGGTGCTCGGGCGCGATGAGGTCGGAGGTGTCGAGCGCCGTGACGATGTCGGGGCAGACCACGACAAGACCGTTGTCGGTCAGGGAGCGCGCGGTGATATCGCCACGCGGCGACTCCTCGAGGAGGATCTGCAGGGCCTCGTTCACGAGGTCGGGCAGCTCGGGGTCGGTCGTGACGAGGTAGGTGGCGGCGCGGGGATCGTGCTCGGCCTGCGCCATGAGGTCGATCGCGACGAAGGCGGGTACTGCCGAGTCGTCCGCAAGCACGAGGACCTCGGAGGGGCCCGCGAGCATGTCGATGCCCACATCACCCATGACGAGCTTCTTCGCGGCCGTCACGTACGCGTTACCCGGTCCAACGACCTTGTCGACGCGGGGGATCGTCTCGGTTCCGTAGGCGAGCGCGGCGACCGCCTGCGCGCCTCCCACCTTGTAGATCTCCGTGATGCCGGCCTGTGCGGCGGCGGCCAGGGTGTACGGGTTGATGGTGCCGTCGGCTGCCGGGGGGACCACCATCGCGATCTCCTCCACTCCCGCCACCTGCGCCGGAATGGCGTTCATCAGCACGCTTGAAGGATAGCGGGCGCGTCCGCCCGGCACGTAGATGCCGACCCGCGCGATCGGTGTCACCTTCTGGCCAAGAAACACTCCGCCGTCTTGTGCCGTGAACCAGCTCTGAGGCAGCTGCCGGCGGTGGAAGTCGTCGATAGCGCCGGCCGCCTCCGCGATCGCGTCGAGGAACAGTTCGTCGCACTGCTCGACGGCAGCTTCTATCTCGGCTTCACTGACGCGGAAGTCTTCGAGGTCGACCTTGTCGAACTGCGCCGTGAACTCGCGCAGTGCCACGTCTCCGCGCTGGCGGACGTCATCGACGATCTTGGCTGCGACCCCGATGATCTCGGCGTCCACTCCCCCGCTGCGAGCAAGGTCCGCCTCGGTGAGGCGCTGGCCGGGCTCGAGAATGATTCGTCGCATCATCGGGCAGTCTCGCTTCCTTCGGGGTCCGCGGGAGGCGCTCCCGCGTCCACTGATTCTACCGACAGCGCCGACAAAGTGTCGGCGAGTTGAGTCACGCGAACGTCAGTGCGAACGGCCGCCGGATTGCCGACGAACCGAGCAGTGCTCGGCAGCACGTCTTCAAGTATTCGAAGCCGGTTCTGCCGCAGAGTGGTCCCCGTTGCGGTGATGTCGACGATGACGTCGGCGATCCCGATCAACGGAGCCAGCTCGATGTTGCCGTTCAGCTTGACGAGCTCTACCTGGATCCCCCGGTCGTCGAAGTGCGCCTGGGCGATCGTCGGGTACTTAGTGGCCACTCTCAAGACGCCGAGGTGCCCGTAACGCTCGTCGAGGTCGCCCGCGTCTTCTCGGCCGGCGACGACGAACCGGCAACCGCCGAAGGCCAAGTCGACGAGCTCGACAACGTCGAGTCCCGCTTCCACCAGCACGTCTCGGCCGGCTATTCCGCAGTCAGCGCCGCCGTAAGCAACGTAGATCGGGACGTCGGTCGGCTTCGCGATGATGTACTCGGCGTCCGTCGTCGAGATGATCAGCTGCCGGCCGGGCTGCGCGAGCCCTCCCACGTCGAGACCGGCGGCCTCCAGCACCCGAACGCTGTCGGGAAAGAGCGCTCCCTTGGGGACGGCGATGCGAAGGGGCCGGTCACCGGCGCCACGTGCGGTCGCTATCACAGCTCCTCGCCTCCCTCGGCCCAGCTGGTCGTCGGTGGATAGGGCAGCGGCTCGCCGAGGGCAAGCGACAGCTCGCCGGCACGATCGAGGCGCAGTATCTGCTCGCCGCGAGCGATCAGGGCCTCGGTGGCGCCGCCGCGGTCCGCCTCACGGACGACCTCGAGCCCCGTCCGCTCGGTGAGCACGACCCGCCAGCCGGCCGCCCGCAACCGAGCGGCCGCTGCGAGCGCGTCCGCGGGCTCGCCGCCGATCACGGCGTCGAGTCCCCTGACCGGGACCGCCACGCCCTGCTCGATGAGCGCGATCGACAACCGCTCCAGTCCCAGGGCGAACCCGGCCGCGGGCGCGGGAAGGCCGAACCGCTCGAGCACCCGGTCGTAGCGACCACCCCCGCCCAGCGGAACGCCGACTCCCGGCGCGTAGGCTTCGACAACGATGCCGGTGTAGTAGCCGAACGAGCGCATCAGCGAGAAGTCGACCATCACCTCTTCGGCGGCTCCGGCAGCCTCAAGCAGGTCGAAGGTCTCGGCAAGCGAGTCGAGCGCATCGTCGCATCCGCACCCCACGACAGCTGCGCGACACTCGTCGATCGCCGACCTGCTCCCGCGTATTCGAGGTACGGCCCTCAACGCCGCGCCCGCAGCCGGCGCAACGCCCGGGGCGTCCGACAGCCGAGCAAGCTCGACAAGGTTGCGGTCGTGCGCGGCATCCATGACGGCGCGAATCCACGTGTCGTCCATCTCCGCCGCTTCGAGGATCGCCGAGAAGACCTCGACGGAGCCGACCGCGACCGTGAAGCGGCCAAGGCCCGCCGCTCGAAGCGCCTCGACGAGCAGCGCGACCACTTCGGCGTCCGCGGCGGGGCCACCGGTGCCGATGAGCTCGACCCCGATCTGGGTGAACTGCCGCGCTTGGCCCCTCAGCGACTCGTGCTCGCGGAACGCGTCGGCGACGTAACGAAGCCGGAACGGACCGGGTTGCTCGGCAAGCCTCGAGGAGACGAGCCGGGCGATCGGCACGGTGAGATCGGGCCTCAGCGCAAGCAGGCGGCCGTCGAGGTCGACGAGGCGGAAGGCGGTGCCTTCGAGCGAGCCGGCCGCGGCCTCGAGCGTCTCGAGGCGCTCCACGACCGGCGTCTCGACCCGTCCATAGCCCCACGCGCCGAGCGTGTCTCCGATGCGCGCGATCAATGCTTCGCGCTCGGCGGCCTCCTCAGGCAGAACATCTCTGAAACCTCTAGGCGTCACGGGGCGCATGGCCTCACGGTCTCCACTCGTCTCAAGTCCAGTGATGACGTACCTGATACGTACGTCAGATGGAAGGCTTCTCGTTTGAGGTCACTCTATCACAGTAGAGTGCTAAAGCAAGGGCAGACGTCCGATGACGTCCGCCAGGTACTCAGCGGTGTCGGCGATGAGCTGAGGGTCGGCCAGCTCGATCGTGTCGCGCTCGGAGTGCGCGTACTCGGCCATGAACCGCTCCATCTCGCTCGACGCTACGGCGAGGGCGGGTCGACCTGCCTGAACCGCGATCATGTGGTCTCCTTGGAACCACTGCGGTCCCTCGGCAATCCTCGCTCTCCCCGCCATCGCTGCGGTGGCAACCTCCGTGAACTCCTCGGGGCATCCGTAGAACGAGACATGGTTGTCCGAGTCACGCTGTCCCGAGTCGTCGATATTGACGTTCAGCGCAATCTCGTCGAAGTGTCCCTCGTTCTCGCCCGCCCAGAGCATCTCCCCCGGATTGGCGTAGTTGTCCTCGCCGTTGAACGGTACGAACTCGAGCGTGTACTCGAACGAGCGGCCTTCGAGCATCTCCGCGAGCAGCACCACCGTGACGACACCGCTCGCGTTGTCGAGCGCTCCCGGCGATCCCTTTCGGCTATCGATATGAGCCGAGATCACGATGCGCTTCGCCGAGCGTCCTGGCTTGAGCGCAACGACGTGCTCGGCGACCGTCGGGATGCGCGTGGAGTCGATCCGGACCTTTGCCTGCTCGCCCGCGTGTGCGAGCAGCCGCTCGCCCTCGACATCGGTCAGATACGCGTTGGGCACGTCGAAGTCCCCGTCCTCGAACAGCGGGAACGGGTACTGGCTGCCGACAAGAGACGCGTCCCTACCCGTAGCGGCGAGTACCGCGACGGGTGAGACGCGCTCCAGCGCCCGGTAGATGCGCTTGTGCTCGTCGGGGTTGTACCAAACGAAGTTCTTCGGCATCAGCTGTCCGGACGCGATCTCGCCATGCAGCAGGACGACACGGGGTTCGCTCGCTGCTCCGAGGGCCTCGAGCTCCTCGACCGTGGAGACCGCCGCGAGCGGCGCTCGCTCGTCAACTGCCATCGAGTAAGGTCCGACGTTGAGGAGCAGCGCCTCTCCCCCGACCTCGATGGACGCCTCCCCGTACTCCCACTCGATGCAGTCGAACAGCGTCTTGCGAACTTCGTAGCCGCAGGACCGCATCGCTTCGGCGAACAGCGCCGTGGCTGCGCGGTTTCCCTCGCCACCCACGTGCCGGTCCGGAAACGCGGTCAGATCGCGCAGATAGGCAGCAGCCTTCTCGGCAGTAGACACAGGTACTCCCGTCCCTCACTCAGCGCGAGCCGAAGTCCTTATGCCGCACCCTGGATCGCGCTGGCTCCGAACATCTCCATGAGCTCGGCGTGCAGCCCGTTCGCCTCCGCGTTCACGCGCTCGGGCATGGTGCACACGATCGTGCGCTCGTTCTCAGCGTCCCACACGTGAAGGTCCACGAAATCTCGGCCGGGGAAGTGCGTGAGCACCTTCTTCAGCGCCGCGGCGCGTCCGTTTCCCAGCGCGTCCCCGTCCGCGCGTACGACGATTCGCTTTGGAGGCTGCGCGAACTCGTCGCCGTCGAACGGCTCGACCTCCATCACCATGAGCTTCTTACCGCGATCCGAGTCTTCGAGCTTGGCTTTGAAGCGCAGCACCTCGTCGACCTCGATGATGTCGCGGAAGCGCTCGTAGGTCTGCGGGAAGAGCACGGCCTCGATCGAGCCGTCGAGGTCCTCGAGCACCGCGATCGCCATCATCGCGCCCTTCTTGGTCGGCCGGCGGTCGAGCGAGGCGATGATGCCCGCGAACCAGCCGGTCGTTCCGTCCGCCATCTCTTCGACGTCTCCGAGCGAGTGCTGGGCCGCCCCGCGCACGATCTCCTCGATCTCGCGCAGGGGGTGGTCCGAGACGTAGATGCCGAGCATCTCCTTCTCGAACGCCAGCTTCATCTTCTTGTCCCACTCGTCGCCGTTGGGCGGTGGCGCCTCTTCCGAGAAGCCGTGGTCCTCGGCAGCGAACATGTCGAACATCGAGACCTGGCCGCAGTCTCGGTCCTTCTGGCGCTTGGAGGCCGCGTCGACACAGCCGTCCATCATCGACATGAGGTGCTTGCGCGTGTACCCGGTCGCGTCGAACGCGCCGCCCTTGATGAGCGCTTCGAGCGTCTTCTTGTTCATCTGCTTCATGTCGACCCGGTCGCAGAAGTCCTGCAGCGTCTTGAACTCGCCGTCCGCGCGTGCGCGGATGACCGCCTCGACCACGCCTTCTCCGACACCGCGGATTCCAGCGAGCCCGAAGCGGATCGAGTCGCCGACAACCGTGAAGTAGGTGCCCGACGAGTTCACGTCGGGGGGCAGCACGGCGATGTTGGCGCGCCGGCAGGCTCCCAGATAGTGCACGATCTTCTCGGTCTTGCCGGTGTAGCTCGTGAGCACGGCCGCCATGTACTCCAGCGGGTAGTGCGCCTTGAGGTACGCCGTCTGGTAACTGATGAGCCCGTACGCCGCGGCGTGGCTCTTGTTGAACGCGTACTCGGCGACCTTGAGGATGTCGTTCCACAGCTGGTCGACGGTCTTCTTGTCGTAGCCGCGCTCGAGCGAGCCCGAGACGAACTGCGGATGCAGCTCGTCCATGATGGCTTGGATCTTCTTGCCCATGCCCTTTCGCAGCTTGTCCGCTTTGGCCGCCGAGAAACCCGCCATCTCCATGGAGATGCGCATGACCTGCTCTTGGTAGACCATGGCGCCGTAGGTCTCGTCCAAGATGTACTTGAGCCGCTCGTCGTAGTACGTGATGGGCGCCTGACCGTGCTTGCGCTTGATGAAGTTGGGGATCGAGTCCATCGGGCCGGGACGATAGAGCGCCACGACGGCGACGATGTCGGCGAAGACGGTCGGTTTCAGCTGCTTGAGCACGTTCTTCATGCCGGGCGACTCGACCTGGAAGACGCCGTCGGTGTCGCCGCGCTGCAGGAGCTTCCACGTGGCGTCGTCATCGAGCGGGATCGTGTCGATATCGATCACCACGCCGTGGTTCTCACGGATCTGCCGCAGCGTTTCCGCGATGACGGTGAGCGTGCGCAGGCCGAGGAAGTCCATCTTGAGCAGGCCGAGTTCCGCCACGGTCGGTCCGTCGTACTGCGTGATGACGAAGCCGCCCTTGGTGTCGCGCTTCACCGGCAGGTGCTGATGCAGGGGATCCGGACAGATAACGACGCCGGCGGCGTGAACGCCTTCGCCGCGCACGATCCCCTCGAGGCTTCGCGCCGCGTCGACGATGCGCTTCGTGTCCGGATTCGCAAGGTAGTCGGCTTTGAAGTCCGGGTTCTGGTCGAGTGAGCTGTCGATCGTCGCCTTGAGGTCGTCGACGATCATCTTGCTGATCTTGTCGGGTACGCCGTATGGATAGCCGAGGACTCGCCCGGCGTCTCGGATGGCCGCGCGTGCCTTCATCGTGCCGAAGGTGATGATCTGCGCGACCTTGTCGGCGCCGTACTTCTCGCGAACGTAGTCGATGACGTCGTTTCGACGCTCGTCGTCGAAGTCCATATCGATATCGGGCATCTCCGTGCGCTCCGGGTTGAGGAAGCGTTCGAAGAGCAGCCCCTGTTCGAGCGGGTCGAGGGCCGTGATGCCGAGGGAGTACGCGATGATCGAACCGGCGGCCGAACCGCGGCCCGGGCCGACGCCGATTCCCTGGTCTTTCGCCCACTGCGTGAAGTCGGCGACGATCAGGAAGTAGGCGGGAAAGCCCTTCTCGTTGATGACCTGGAGCTCGGACTCGAGCCGCTCCATCACTTCGGGGGGAATCGGGTCGCCGTAGCGCACCTTCAGCCCTTCGATGCAGCGGGCCCGCAGGTAGGACTCCTCGGTATGTGCCTCGGGCACGTCGAACCCCGGGAGGATGATCCGGCCGAAGTCCATCGACACGTTGCACTTCTCGGCGACCTCGAGCGTCGTGGCGATCGCTTCGGGGTACTCGGCGAGCGCGAGCGACATCTCCTCGGCGGTCTTCATGTAGAACTCGTCGCACGAGAACTTCATGCGCCCCGGCTGATCGACGGTCGAGCCGGTTCCGATGCAAAGCAAAAGGTCTTGGGTCAGCGAGTCTTCTCTGGTCAGATAGTGGATATCGTTCGTCGCGATCGTGCCGAGTCCGAGATCACCGGCGATGTCGGAGAGGACGCGATTGATCTGCTTCTGGCTCACGCCGTTCGAGGCGACGATGCCCTGCTCCTGCAGCTCGATGTAGAAGTCGTCGGCGCCAAAGACGCGAGCGTAGGTCTCTGCCCACCGCCTCGCCTCGTCCGGCTCTCCCCGCTCGATCGACTTGCTGAGGATGCCACTCATGCATGCCGAGGTGCCGATAAGCCCTTCGCTGTACTTCTCGAGCAGGGCGAGGTCGACTTGGGGCTTGTAGTAGAAGCCGGAGACGGCGGCGTCGGACACCAGGCCCATGAGATTCCGATAGCCCTCGTTGTTCTTCGCGAGCAGTAGCAGGTGGTAGAGATCGGGTTTGCCGCCGGAAAGCTGACGTTCGGGCACGAAGTAGACTTCGCAGCCGATGATCGGCTTCACACCCGTATTCGTCGCCGAGCGATAGAAGTCGACCGCACCGTACATGAACCCGTGGTCGGTCACCGCAAGCGCGGGCATCTCGAAGTCGACGGCCTGCTGCACGAGTTGTTTAACCCGCGCAGCCCCGTCGAGCATGGAGTATTCAGTATGGGTGTGCAGATGCACGAACGACACGCGAAAAGGCCCCCTAAGAGCGAGCGGCCGGCTCGTCGCCGAGCCGCTCGAGCACGCGCCGGTAGCCGTCAGCTCCGTAGTTGAGCGACTTGCTCACGCGCGAGATCGTCGTAGCGGACGCACCGGTCGCGTCCTGGATGGCGGTGTAGTGCTCGCCCGCCGAGAGCATCTTCGCAACTTCGAGGCGCTGCGCCATCTCCCGTATCTCACGAACGGTGCACAGGTCGAGAAGCAGCGCGTACGCTTCGTCGGGGTTCTCGAGCGTCAGCAGAGCGCGCAGGAGCTCCTCGACCTCGACTGTGCGGAGGCGGTCTTCAGGCATGGTCAGCGACTTTCTGGGCGCGTACGAAACCACAAGATGTCGGGGTCAGGATAGCACTTGCAGACGACATCATGGGGCTGTGGACAGCCGAGCGGTGACCCATCCACGACAAGCGGTAGCCGCTTCGCACGATGCGCGGTGAGGACACGCGGGGGGCCTGCGAATTGGTGGCGCGGCCGCTCGAGAACGGGCTACACGAGCCCCGTGCGGCGCCAGAATCCGGCGGCCAGGCCGAACGACGGCAGGTACCAGGTCAGCGCTCCGATGACGTAGATCACGACGTCTTTGCGCCAGATCTCGTAGATGTCCGTCTTGGTCACCAGGCTCACAATAAAGACGCCGACCACCAGCGCGAGGGTCGCGGCGATCGCAGTCATCTGCAGCGCCCACCTCCAGCCATCCGGTCGTTTCAGACGCCGGACGAAGCTCACTACCAGTGGTGCCGCAACAAGAGCGAGACCGGCCCAGAACATGATCGAGAGGCCCTGCTCCCGAATCCCGAGCAAGGTGCTCGCCGGGATCATGACCATCGAGACACCGAACATCAGGGTGACGCCCGTGAGAACGATGAGTGGCGTGAGCACGGCGATGCGCAACGCAACCCGCTTCCACGAGTCGCGGCTGTCGATGAGGAACGTCAGGATGAGCCCGAGCACGAAGGGCATCGTGACGAGCGAGACGTACTCGAAGGTGTAGATGCGAGAGCGATCGTCGCCGAACGGCAGCCGGCTCATCGCGAGTACACCCGGAACGAGGAAGAGCAGGATGAACGCGTAGACCGTGCTGTAGGTGTCGAGGATCAGCGGCTCCTCGGACTCCACTCCGGCCTTGGCGCGTGGCACGGGCAGCTCGGCAGCGGTTTGGTCGATCGCGGTCAATTCGGCTCCTTGAGTAAGGGACGTCGCCCTACGATGTCATTCCTGCGGCGGCCTGAACATGACCGAAGTCAAATGTCGGTACGGCGACAGCAACTTCGCTCGGGTAGCCCTTGCCCTGAGGGCAGGTTAAACTGCCGAGGATGCCGCGACGACCCTCTCAGGTCGCGCCAACCAGGCCCACCTCGGCTTCTTGAGGGAGACCCATGACCACCCGAACGACCACCGCGCGCGTTCGCGCTCTGCCCTGGCCCGACAAGTTGATGCTTGTCGTCATGCTGGGCACCCTGCTCATCGGACTCGGCCGCCTCGTTGTCGTGGCGGTGACCGTCCCCTACGCGACACTCGAGGCAAAGGCTGCCAGAAGCGCCGCCAAGGCGGCGCCGGGCGCCGCGCCCGAGACCGCCAAGACCCTTGCGGAGTACCTGCAGGACGACAAAGGCTTCGAGCGCTGGTGGGGTGGAAGACTCGTGCCCGCGCGACAGGGCCACGACTACCTGCAGGTGCTCAGCCAGCGCTCCTACCGCAGGACCCTGGGCTCGGTGCTCGGCACGGTCATCGAGCAGCAGAACGCCGAGGGCGTGCGCATCTCCAAGGTCATCGTGCCAAAGAACAACGACGCACTTGTCGGCGGCGAGGCAGCGACGTTCTTCACGACCGCCGAGGGCGACACCATCTCGGGGCGCTGGGCCTCAGTCAGAACGGCCGCCCGTCGCATCACCGACGTTCGCATCAAAGAGGTTGCCTACAATCCCGTGCTCACGGACGAGCAGGTGGATTTCCTCAACGAGACCATGGGCTTCACCAAAGAGACCACGTACTTCCGTCTCGGAGCCGCCCCCAGCCAGTCGGGCACGTGGGTTATGTACTCGCACATCACCGGCCCGGACGAGAGCCAGGATCGAACGTTCCTGCTGATTCCTGCAGAGGTTGACCCGAAGGGGGTCGCACGATGAGCGCCCTCGTCGCCCAGCTCGGAGTCGCCGCCGTCTCGATGATCATCGGCTGGATCGGGCTCTGGCCTTCACGCAAGCAGCTCGGCACGCTCACTTATCACCTCGTCGCGATGCCCGTGGGCCTGCTCGCATGGCCCATCGGCGGATCGTTCTCGACTTGGAGGGAGCGCCCCTTCGACGCGATCACCGCCGGCGTGGGAGCGGTTCTTCTCATCGTCGGGCTGTGGGTCATACAGCGCCTCACTGCCCGTTCCGAGGACGCGCCCTCGAGCGCGGTGAGTCCGCTGAGCTTCGTCGTAGCCCTCGGCGTTCTGCTTACCTCGGGCGCCGTCTTCACCGCACTGCGCTTCACCGCGACCAACAACGACTCAGTGATGTCGTACTGGCCGCTGGGCACGGCTCTCTTCCGAGACGGTACGTTCACGGCGAACCTGATCTCGGTCCGAGCGCTGCTGATTCCGAGCTTGAATGCAGGTCACGTCATCTTCGGCAGCCAGTGGGCGTACGCGATCTACTCCCTCTTCGCCCTGAATCTGGTGATCTACGTGGCGGTCTCGCTGCTCTCGGGCCCCCTGAAGATCGCCTCCAAGGGAGTCCGGATCGGAATCACGACAGCTGTTGTGCTGTTCCTCGTGACCGAGCCGAGCTTCCTGTTCCACTCGGTCTTCGTGCACTCGCACATGATCACCGCGCTTTACCTCATGCTCGCGCTCGGTGAGCTGTGGACCGCTGTCTCCCCCGTCGGCGAGCGCGCGGGCCGATCGCCGCTGAACGCCCACCTCGTCGTTGCCGGTCTCAGTGCCGCCGGCCTCGCACTCGCGCGGCCCGACGGTCTCGCGTACGTCTTCGTCCCGATTGCCGTGGCGATCTCCCTGCTCACCCGTCACCGCGTCGAGCTGCGCTCGGCAGCCGCCTTCTTCGCTCCGATGCTGTACGTGGTGTATGGCTCGTTCCTCGGCGCATTCCTCGGCCTCGGGATGTGGTCGTCGGGCAAGCTGGGAGCACTCATTGCGTCGATCATTCTCTTCGCGCTCGGCCTCTCAGCGGCCGGACCGTGGGTCATGCAGTGGCTCGACACCAAGCTGCCGTTCCGGGTCACGGGCGACCGCTTTCTCGTCGTAGGCACCTTCACGGGGCTCGCGATGCTCGTCGCCGTCTGCATTCTGAGGTGGGAGACCGCGAAGCTGGCGGCGCTGAACGCTAGCGTCAACCTGTTCGGCGGCGAAGGCGGTTACTGGTACCTGTGGTACGCGGTCGTCGCGCTGCTCGTGGTCTCGGTGATCACTCGCGACGCGACGCGTCCCGGCACGTGGACGCACCCGGCGTTCCTCGCGATCATGCTCTTCGTGCTCGGCCTCGCCATCGTGCATAGCGCCGGGCACTCGGGACGCGTCGGAGTCGGCGACAGCCTCAACCGTGTGGTCTTCCACATACTCCCGCTCATCGCGTGGTACGCAGGGGCGATCGCCGCTCGGATCTTCTCGGAGCCGCTCGCACACGCCGAGCCGGAGCTTGCAGCCGAGCCGGTGCCGTCGGTCTCCTAGACCTCGAGCCTGCGGAACATCTCCTCGAACTGCCCGAGCGACTCCCTGCGGATCTCGGGCAGACGCTCGGCGATGTCAGCGGCGCGGTCCTCGCCCTCGGCGACAAGCCTGCTCACGACCTCACGCAGCGCCTTGGGGTCGTGGGCCGAGTAGTCGAAGACGAACTCGCCGAGGCCGAACTGCTTCATGACCTCGAGGTACTTGTGGCTCCAGCCGACAACGGCGACCGGAACGCCCTCCGAGAGCGCGCCCACCATGGCGTGGAATCGTGAGACAGCCGCAGCCGAGCACGCCTTGAGCACCTTGCGCAGGGCCGCGGCGTTCATGTCGCCGGTCACCGAGAGAACTCGATCGTTGT
>DATHUB010000245.1:0-1572 GCA_035462695.1 Coriobacteriia bacterium
CTGAGTGCAGCCGCTCGTGATGAGCAGGAGCGCCGACAGGAGCGCCACAGTAGCTAGTCTCACGATCCCCCCTGTGTGCCTAACGTTGAGGCGCATGAGCCGCGGCCATGCGCTTCCCTATCATACGGCGCTTGCGCCGTCGGCTCGATGCGTTTGCTAGGCACGCCTCGCTTGCCGGCCGCGAAACGCAGAGACAACGGCTGAGTAGATGCCAATGAGCAGAAACGGTAGGTACACCAGGCCCATCGTGACGGGACTCCAGTCAGGAGTCGTGATCGACGCGACGAGGAGGCCGCCGAAGATGCTCGCGACCGACAGGAGGAACGCAGAGTCCCTGGTGCGAAACCGAGGGCTTGCGACGATAGCGACGGCCCCCGCCAACGCGACGACGAGCGAAATTAGCCCAAAGGCGAGAAGGACGAGCAGGCCTGCAGCCGAGCTGCCAGCCGCGATCCCGCTGACCTGCCACGCTGTCGCGTCCGGCCGGCGCCAGACCGCGTAGCCGGTCGCCACGAGTGGCAATACGCCCATCACGAGGACCCCGACCGGGTCGGGAACGGTGTAGGTCCACCACTCCCTTCCCCAGACCGCGAACAACAGGGCCGTCGCGGCTCCGAGTCCGACGAGCAGAACGGCCGCGATGAGGAGTGCGCGGGTACGGCTGTCGCTGGCGTGTCGACCGAGCCACCATGCGGCAAGCCCACAAGCTACGACAAGAAGCGCCCAGACAGGAAAGAGCGTCAGCGCCAACAGCTCGTACTCCAAAGATTCCTCCTGCTGTGTCTAACGTTGTGGCGCATGAGCCGCGGCCACGCGCTTCCCTATCATGCGGCGCTCGCGCGGTCGGCTCGATGCGCTTGTTAGGCGGATGACGCCGACATCCGCGAGTCCTCTGGCGCAGGTGCGATCCGGCATCCGCACCAGGCTCCGACTATAAGGAAAAGGCTTGACCACACCCACCACGTGGCGAACTCCAGCATCTGCGCAGCGATAGGAAGCGCACCAGCGTCGCTCTTCGAGATTAGGTACGGATAGAGAGCGGAAGGCACATGGCCCAGCGAAAGCGCCAGCAGGGATACGAAGAACATGAGCACGTGCGCGCCCTCGATGACGGCTACGCCCACCCAAACCAGTTGCGGGGCTCCCGCCCATCTACGAATGGCTGCAAAGGCCAGAAACGCCACGACACCCCCGACAGCATATGACGCGATGGTGTCCCACATGACAAGACCCTGCGATGTCGGCAGCCAATCCGTTGCGTAGAAGCCCAAGTCAGTGACAAACCAGCCTATCAGCAGCCAGCCCGCCGCCACTCCCGCGACCCACGCGGCCATTCTCGCTGTCGTCCGATCGAGACTCAACATTCCGCCTAACGTTGATGCGCATAACCTGCGCGCAGTCAGCTTACCGCGAAGCGGGACGCGCTCCGCGCGTCAGGTTGATGCGCTTGTTAGGCCTTCACAATCTGCAATAGCCGCGACTGCAGGCCTTCGAACCCCTCGACGAGACCCAACCTAGGGTGGTGCCGCAGCCCCGAAGACGGTCGGCTGGCCTGTTCCAAGGCAAGTGCAG
>DATHUB010000246.1:0-10239 GCA_035462695.1 Coriobacteriia bacterium
ATCACCCTCGAGGCTCTCCGCGCCTTCTCGTACGTCGCCCCGGGGCGCAGGCCGCCAGAGGTGGTCGAGGCGGGGCGCGTTTCGCTGCGCGTCTGGCGGGAGAGGGGCGGAGCCAAGCCGTACATGTTCGGCCACGGCCGGCAGTTCAAGCGCGGCAAGTGGCCGGCGACGTGGTACTCGGCGCTCGAGGTGGTCGACACTCTCGGGCGGTATCCCGAGCTGTGGGACGGCCCGGACGTCGATTCGGAAGACCGCCGAGCGCTCGCCGAGATCGCCGCCTGTCTCGTCGCGTACAACTTCGACGTGCAGGGGCGGGTCGTACCGCGCTCGACCTTCCGTGGCTACGAGCAACACTCGTTCGGGCAGAAGACGGTGGCGTCGCCCATTGCTACAGCGCGCGTCGCAGTGGCGTTGCGTCGCGTGGACTCGCTGGCATCCGAGATCGCGGAGGTGGATGTGCTGCAGCTCAGCAGCTCGAGAGGCGGGACGGGAGTGGCGCTGCCGCCGTAGGGCGCCGAGGGCTAGCCATTGGCGGGCACCATCACAACTACCACACTCATGTCGTCAGGCTGTCTCCGGCCATCGCGAGCAGCGGCTTCGATGACGGCGGCGGCGGCCTCCTCGGCACTCTTCCACGCGCGGCTTTCGAAGAACGTTCTCCCGTTCTCGACGTCCCTTCCGAAACCTGCGCTGTCCGTGATTCCGTCGGTGAAAAGGAGCACCATCGCCCCGCTGTCGAGGGTGACATCGGTCGCTGGCACCCTCAGTCCGTCCCTCACCCCCAGAGGCATGCCGGACGGTGAGCACAGCTCGGTCGAGTGACCGCCTGCGGACTGCACCAGCAACGCGGGCTCGTGCCCTGCGTTGACGAAGAGGAGATGCTCCTCAGAGAAGAGACAGCAGAGCATCGTGATGAACATCTCGCCTGGAAGAGTGCCGTACATGCGAGAGTTCACCGTCGCGATGACTTCCTCCGGATCGTCCGTCTCCACAAGCGCGCCGTTGACCGCGTCCTGCAACAGCGCTTCGAACAATGCAGCGGGAATCCCGTGGCCGGAGATATCCGCGATGCACACGAAGAGCCCATGGAGGGATTCCCGAATCAAGACGAAGTCGCCGCCGAGCTCGCGAGCGGGAACGACGTGGGAAGCCACCTCGAACGGCAGGCGGCCCGAGGGACGGTACGTCTCCTCGACCGACTGCTGAAGACGCCGGGCAACTTCGAGATCGTACTGGCGGCGCTTCTCTAGCTCGCGGATTTGTCCGAGCTGAGAGCGAAGCCGCGCGGTCACAAATGCGGCGAAAGCGTAGGTGGCGGCGTGGGTTCCTGCGTGCACGATCACGTCGGCACGATGCTCGAAGGGATGCGCTAGGAGCTCGGCCAAGAGGACTATCACGGCCACAGTCAGACCGGGCCACATGCCGAGCCAATAGGCGACTAAGACGACCGGGACGAGGTAGAGCCCTGAGAGATCGGGTGACTCCCCCGTCAAGACATCTAGAATGAAGATCGGCAGGACAAGGGCCGCGACTGCGATTGCGCCGAGAACTCGCCGCTTGAGTTCCTCTCTACTGATTCGGCGCCGTGCCTGAGTACGACCACTCGGACCAGCCGACTGTGGTGACATCTCCATTAGGCAGATATCCCCGGAAAGGGATGCCCAGCCGCAACGGGTGCACCAGAAGGCTCCCTCGCACCCCCCCCCAGCAACATCCAGAGGCGACTCCTCGGGATGGGTAACCACTTTCTGGGCTTCTGCCGAGACGCGCTGCTTAGCCGGGGGGATGAGTGGATACCGACAGAGGCGACATAGCCGGGCGCCGCGACTACCTGCCTTTTCTCGCGCTTGAGGCTGCGACCGTCATAGCGGGGACTGGCAACGGCGTCGCGGCCATCGCGCTTCCGTGGCTCACCCTGCAGCTCACCGACGACCCGGCCGCCGCCGGGGTTGTGGTCGCCGCGGGCGCCCTCCCGACGCTGTTCGCGTCGCTGGCGAGCGGCGTCATCATCGACCGGCTCGGGCGCCAGCGCACCAGCGTGGGCTCCGACATCTTCTCGGCGGTCTCGGCGGCCATGATCCCGATCTTCGCGCTACTCGGCGTGCTGACCTACCCCCTCGTGCTGAGCGCCGCGGGTAGCGGCGCCGTGTTCGACCCGGTCGGCGTGACTGCGCGTGAGGCGATGCTGCCCGACGTCGCGAAGCAGGCGAGGCTGAAGCTCGAGCGGGTGAACGGCGTGCACGAGGCGGTCTGGGGAGTGGCTTGGCTCATCGGGCCAGGTATCGCGGGCCTGCTGATTGGCTCGGTCGGGGCGGAAGCCTCCTTCTGGGCGATGTTCGCCGGCTTCGTCGCCTCAGCGGTGCTCGTCGGAACCGCCTGCATGCCGACCCCTCTAGCGAAGGCGAAGTCCGAGCAGCACTGGCTTCGGGACGCCCTCGACGGCTATCACTTCGTGGTGCGCGAGCCCGCCATCCGCTCCACGACCGTCCTGTCGACGATCAGCTTCACCCTGGCCTACTCCATCATCGCCGTCGTGTTGCCTGTCGTCTTCGAGCGCCTCGACCAGCCCGAACGGCTCGGCCTGCTGTTCGTGGCGTTCTCGGCCGGCGGCGTCGTCGGCGCCCTGGTCTACAGTGCGGTCGGAACCACGCTTCCCCGCCGCCCCGTGTTCGTCGGCGGCCTGATTGCGACGGCCGCAGTACCGGCGATCTTTGCGCTTGCCCCGGCCTACTGGGCCCAAGTCGTGGTCATGGCCCTGGGCGGTTTTCTGACCGGCCCGGTGAATCCCATCGTGAACGTCGTGCTGCAGGAGCGGACCGCCGAGGAGATCCGTGGCCGAGCGCTTTCGATGGTGTTTGCGCTCGCCTATGCGCTGTTCCCGGTGGGCTACGTGGCCGCCGGCTTCCTCATCAAGGGAGTCGGTGTGACGTGGACGTTCGCTCTCGCCGCAATCGCCTCAGGCTTGGTGGCGGTGTGGGCGATGTTCACCCCGGCGCTTGCCGGGATCAACACGCCGGAGGAGAGGTAGGCACGCCGCTTGCGCCTAGAAGTCCACGAACACCCAGGAGGGGACTCAATGGCGCACGCACGCAAGGACTCAGCACGTGACATGGCTCGTGAGCTCGCGCACGCCGAGGGCCGCCGCAGGTCGCTCGTTCGAGCCGCCGTGCTCGTCGCGCTCGCCGCGGCCGTCATCGCCATCGGCGCCGTCGCCTTCGGCCTCACCGACCGCGCCGAGACTGCGCAAACGCCGGTGGGTGCGCAGCCTGAAGCAGATGCCGAGACCGCGCCGAAGCTCGAAGTCCAGCCGGAGCCGAGGCTCGAGCCGATGAGGGCGCCCGCCAAGGCGGCACCCGCGTCCAAACCCGTCCTGCAGAAGTTGAGCATCAACATAGGGACCGCAGGCTACGAACCCGCAGTCATCGAGGCACGAGCAGATGCGCCCATCGAGCTCACCGTCGCCCAGGGCGAGGGCTGTGCGGCCGGCTTCCTGATGCCCGATCTTGGCCTCAGCGCCGACAACACCGCCGGGCCCGCGACGCTGGCCCTCGGCAAGCTCGAGAAGGGGACCTATCGGTTCGCCTGCGGAATGGACATGGTCGAGGGGCACTTGGTCGTCCAGTAGCTCGCTGCGTCAGGTGTCCAAGCGCGCAGGAAGCCCGAGGAACGCGCCGTAGCGCTCGACTGCCTCGGCGAGCAGCTTCTTCTCGGTCTTGTCGACCCTGCGCACCAGCTTCGGCGTGACGACCACTTCCTTCACCGTCACCGTGCGCTTCCACATCCCGACTACGCGCCCGCCCGCCACGATCACCGGCGAGAACCAGCCGTTGCTTGCCACCTGGGCGTGATAGTCGTCGTGGGACTCCTCGAAGATCGGTTCACGGTCCCCATAGCCGATTACGTACTCGTCGAACGCCGGCAGCAGGTAGACTCCCCATTCCGCGTCACCCGCGTAGGCCGCGTCGTCACTGTCGCCGTCCTGAACCGCAAACCAGTACTCCGTGCCGTCGAGTGACTCGCTTCTCAGCTCGCCCGCGATCGCCTGGAGTCCCAATCGCGCCTCGCCGACCGGTAGTCCCATCCAGCGAGCGAAGTCCTTGAGCGTCGCTGGTCCGTGGCCGACGAAGTAGCGCCGAGCGAACCGCGCCAACGCCTCCTCGCGCGTCAGCGGCTCGGTGGGAGGGACCCACTCGTCGAGCAGCACGAACGTCGGCTGCTTTCCCTGCATCGGGCCGAAGCAAAGGAGGCCCTGCTGGGCCAGATGCCAGAGCAGGTGATAGCCGCGCTGGCCGTCCGTAGACACCCCGGCTGCCTCGAAGAGTGCGAACATCTCCTTGCGGGTCAGCGCCTTACCGCCCTGCAGCCCATCGACGGCCGCCTCGCCCGCGCGATCGAAGTCCTCGGCGCTCAGCTGCAGTTGCCGCTCGCGCGCCGCGACCCGCTCGAAGAGCTTCGGCGCCGTCACCTCGAGCATCCAGCGCAGGTCCTCCGGCGCTACGAAGTGCAGCGTCCCGCGCATCATCCACGAACGCACCATCTGCTTGTCCGCGAGTGCTCGCTCCACGTCGGCGTCCGTGCACCCACCAGCCCGGAGGCCCACTGCCCATTTAGCGCCGAGAAGATCCTGCGCCTGCATCGCACCCATGCGCCGCACGACCTCACCCGGAGTCACCGGGGCGTGGGGGTGCACGAGCTGTGCGCGCAGGCGCATCTGCAGCAGCTCTGAAGCATTCACGGCGCCCGCCTGGTCTTCTCGGCGGTTATGCCATCGCCTGCATGATCTGTTGTTCCTGCTGCTCGAACCGCTGGCCCATCTGCTCGGCCCACTGGTCGTCCATGATCTTGCGGGCCTCGCCGAACAGCCGATGCTCCTCAGCGCGCAGGTGGTGTCGAACCGTGTCCGTGAGGACGATGAGCTTGGGGTGAACGAGCTCGTCGCTCGGGTCCAGCTGTCGAATCTCGGCAAGCAGAAGATCGGCGAGATGGTGCTCTTCGACCGCCTCGAGGACGAGTTCGTGGGTCGCTTCAGGCTCCTTGAGATCCACGTAGAGAGTCTGCTCCTCTGCCCGGGCATGAGCATCGATTGCGCGGAACAGCTGCTCGATCTGCCGAGTGTCGGGCTCACCCTTGATCAGCTGAGTGAGCAGCCTCTCGATCTCGTGGTGCTCTTCGATGATGACGTCGTATACCTGCGGCATGGGTGCTCCTCGGTCGTGTCCACCTTCCAACTGCTTACCCACCTTCCGCTACCATCGGGGCAGGAACCTACCAGGAGGCCGTGTGTCCACAGTCCTGCTCGACATCACCATCATCTTCGCGCTCGCCGTCGGCGCAGCGGTCGTCAGTCATCGACTGAACATCCCGTCGTCGATCGGGGTGCTGCTCGCGGGGGTGCTTGCCGGACCGGACGTGCTCGGACTGGTGAAGAACGTCCACCAGATCGAGCTGCTGTCGGAGATCGGCGTCGTGCTCCTGCTGTTCGTCATCGGCCTCGAGTTCTCGCTAGGCGATCTGAAACACATGCGCAGGCAGTTCCTCGTCGGAGGCTCTATCCAGTTCTTCGGCACTGCGGCTGTCGTGGGCGCGGGCACCGTGCTGCTAGGTTCAACCGTCCAGCAGAGCCTCTACATAGGCTTCATCGTCGCGCTCTCGAGCACGGCCATCGTGCTGAAGATGCTCCAAGAGCGGGCCGAGCTGGACGCGCCGCACGGCCGCTCGGTGCTTGCGATGCTGATCTACCAGGACATCGCGGTCGTGCCCGTCATGCTGACCGCACCCATCCTCGCGGGAACCACCGGCAACGCCGCCAGCGGGGATTTGCTCGATCTCCTCCTGCGTGTCCTCGGCGTAGCGGTCTTCGCCATCGTCGCCTACCGGTGGATCGTCCCGTTCGTTCTCGGACTCATCACGACGACGCGCAGCTCTGAGGCGTTTCTGCTCGGCGTAATCACCCTGTGTGTGGGTATCGCCCTGCTCACGCAGTCAGTGGGCCTGTCGCTCGCGCTCGGCGCGTTCCTCGCCGGGCTCATCATCTCGGAGTCCGACTACTCCCATCAGGCCGTCTCGGTCATGCTGCCTTTCCGAGACGTCTTCATGAGCCTGTTCTTCATCTCCATCGGCATGCTCCTCGACATCCAGTACCTGCTGGCAAACCCACTGCGAATCGCCATGCTGACGCTGGGGATACTGCTCATCAAGCCGGTCATCGGCGCGATCGCCACGCTCGTGCTCGGGCTACCGCTGCGCAGCTCGATCCTTGCCGGGCTCGCAATCGGCCAGGTGGGTGAGTTCTCCCTTGTAGCGGCACGTGCGGGAGTCAACGCGAACCTGTTTGGGGCCGATGTCTTCCAGACTGTTCTCGACACCGCCGTGCTCAGCATGATCGCCACTCCCATGCTCGTCGCGGCCGGGCCCTATCTCTCCGACGTCTTGAGCCGCACCGGGCTGGTCCGGCTTGAGAAGCGCGGCTTCTCATCAGCACGAGTGGGGGCAGCGCACGCTTACTTCGCGCACGTCCTTATAGTCGGCTTCGGCGTGACGGGCCGTAATCTCGCACGGACCGCTCGGCTGGCCGAGGTGCCCTACGCGATCCTCGAACTCAACGCCGGCACGGTTCAGAGCGCGCTCGCGGACGGGGAGCCGATCCACTTCGGAGACGCGTCGCAAGAGACGATCCTGCGTCACGTCGACGCCGAGAAGGCGCGCGCCATCGTCGTGGTCATCGACGACCCGGCGGGCGCGCGACGCATCGTCGAGCTGGCTCGGCGCATCGCCCCGGAGGCCTTCATCCTCGTGCGGAGCCGCTACCTGCACGAGGTGGAGGTACTTCGGGAACTCGGTGCCGACGAAGTCATCGCCGATGAACTGGAGGTCTCCATCGAGGTCTTCTCGCGCGTGCTCACGCGCATGCTCGTCCCGCGCGAGGACATCAAGCGCCTGATCGGCGAAGTGCGGGGGGACTGGCGCCGCATGTCGCGCACGTTCGCGAAGGACGCCACCGCCGCCCCGGACCTGCACGTGATGGTTCCCGACCTGACGACGCACACGCTCAGACTGACCGAGCACTCGCCGATTGTGGGCGGCACGATCGCTCAGAGCGCGCTGCGCGCCGAGCACGGTGTCACCGTGATCGCGGTAACGCGCGAAGGGGAACAGGTCTCCAACCCGAACGCCGACTTCACGCTTCGGATCGGTGACGTGCTGTTCGTGGTGGGCCCATCAGATTGGGACCCCGCCACAGTCATGTAACCGCGGCTGCGGCAACGGCCTTTCGACGGCGCCAAACTCTGGCGATCAGCCATGCACCTGCTGTGCGGACCCCAGCGCGCAGAAGTGGTTGGACACTAGTCCGCTCTCGCCCCAGACCAAGCATTGCGCACACAGACAGCGCTCCATCGGATTGAGGTCGGGACAGGTCGCCTTCCCGGTCGCGCAGTACAGACCCGGCATCTGGTCGGGCTCGGGCATCGCACCCCCGGCGAGCTGCTCCTTAGCCTTCGCGTAACGATCCTTCGCGCAGTCGCTCTCCTTCTGCACGGGACACTGTCCG
Organism: Coriobacteriia bacterium; assembly: GCA_035462695.1. Lineage (GTDB taxonomy): Bacteria > Actinomycetota > Coriobacteriia > Anaerosomatales > PHET01 > DATHUB01. Next base: position 7,550 of record DATHUB010000246.1, read on the forward strand.
CACCAGCACTTCGCGACGTTCTCTTGTGAGTATTCGACTTCCTTCATCGGTTTCGCTCCCCCCGTGATCTTCTCGGTCGACCCGACGATGCTACCCATCTATCCGCCGAGCCAAAGCTGCCGCGGCGCCATCATTCGTGCCCACCTGCACTACTCCGGCGATGGCAACAGCCTTGCTCTTTGAGCTCTGAGGTCGCAACTAGAGCGCAGCCCTGATCCCAAGCTCGCACCGTCGAGGCACAGTCACGTCCACGCTCAGCGACCGACAGGAAGTACTGCCAACCGCAAGGAGCTTTTCACCCATGCACGTACCGCACAAAAGGACTCAGCGCGCGACAGCGATCGCTCTGCCCAGCGGACCGTTTGCTGGAGCAACTCCGCTGCAGCGCACGATGACGCTGCTTCTGGCAATCGCATTCGCCCTCACCGCCCTTGGCCTCGCGTCGCCTGCACATGCAGCCGCTCGCAGCCGTTACGTGAGCCCCTCCGGCTCCAACTCCAACTCGGGTACCTCAAGCTCGCCTTGGAAGACCATCAGCAAGGCCGCCGGCGAGGCGCGCCCGGGCGACACGATCTACGTGCGTCCCGGCACCTACGCCGAGCGCGTCTACGTGACCAACTCCGGTACCTCGACCTCACCGATCCGCTTCGTCGGCCTCACGTCGAGCGGCAAGCGCGCCCGCGTGTCGCAGGGCTTCTACGTGAAGTCGAACTGGGTTCGGATCGAGTCGTTCGAGATCTACCCGGCAACCGGTCTCGGCAACGGAACTCGCAACCCGGACCGCACCTACGCCGACGCCCCCCTGCAGCTTTCGGGCAGTCGAATCGTTGCCAAGGGCAACTACATCCACGACACGCGCAGCGCTCCGTGGGCGATCCTGACGAACGGCTCGGGCAACGTGCTCCAGGCCAACAAGATCCACAACGCCAACAAGGGCCACATCAGTGCCTCAGGCACCGACGTGATGGTCCGCAAGAACAAGTCGACCATCGATCCGTCGTTCTTCAGCGGCAAGCCGGCGAACTACAAAGCCATCCAGCTGCAGCTCGGCTCGACCTCGGGGATGCTGATCGAGCGCAATACCTTCAAGGGTCCCGGCGACGGCAACCTGGTGCACATCCCTGTCGCCGTCTCCAACGTGACCTTCAAGCGCAACGTCATCCTGATGCCCGCCCGTCGCACGACCTCGTCGACGCACACGCAGACGTTCGGGTTCTACAAGTCGGCGACCAACGTCACCTTCGATGGCAACATCATCGGCAGCAATGCGCCGCTTCCCAGTGGCTTCGTCGCCGGATTCACCCACTTCTTCTTCGGCACGACCGATGCGAGCGGCACGTTCAAGAACCTCAAGTTCCAGAACAACCTGTTCCTCGGCAAGCTCGATGGTGCGTACTACCTGCAGTTCAAGGCGGGCGACAAGCTCGACGGCCTGACCTTCAACAACAACCTCGTCAACATCCCGTCTGGCTGGCGCTTGCCGGATAGCAGCAGCGGTGTCTCGGCCAAGAACAACATCGTGCTCAAGGGCTCTATCGGCGGCGCGCGCGACTACAACCTCTACCCCGGCAGCAAGCCCGCGGGTGAGGGCTCGCACTCGCGCACCGGAGCCCCCAAGTTCGTGAACGGCAGCATGAGCTCCTCGACGTCGTACGGCGTGAAGGCCGACTGGAACCTGCAGTCCGGCAGCGACGCTATCGACTGCGGTACCTCGTCCGGCTCGTCGTCGCGCGACCGGCTCGGTCGCACGCGCGTCGACATCAGCTCAGTGACGAACCGCGGTGGAGGCTCACCCAACTACATCGACATCGGCCCGATGGAGAAGCAGCGCTAGAGCCTCTCCACCCGCAGGGCTGCTATGCTGCCCGTTGAACGTTCCGAGATAGCGAAGGAGCTTTTCATGGCACGAGCTGAAGCCCGTCACATCCTCGTTCCGACCGAGGAGAAGTGCAACGAACTGAAGCAGCAGATCGCGGACGGCGCGGACTTCGCCGAAGTCGCCAAGCAGAATTCGACCTGTCCTTCTGGGCAGCGCGGCGGCGACTTGGGTGCATTCTCCCCCGGCCAGATGGTCAAGGAGTTCAACGATGTCTGCTTCAACGATGAGGTCGGCGTAGTGCACGGTCCCGTGCAGACGCAGTTCGGCTTCCACCTCATCGAGGTCACCAAGCGCGAGGATTAGCTCGCGGCAGCAATCAGCGAACGCATGGAGCGCCGGCTGGGTCTCGACGACCAGTCGGCGCTCTCTTGTCAGTCTAGCCCGCCTGCTCCCACGCCTCGCGTAGCCAGCCGACAACCTCCTCGTCGATCTGCTCGGCGGACCTCAGCTCGAGATGGTGGGTGAAGCGGCCGGGCCGCGGTTCGACGATCTCTTTCCACCGAGGTGAGTCATCGCGGCGGGGCAGGTCGACGGTCAGTACCAGAGGGGCGATCTGACCTCTCAGATACTTGCCGGGGATCCAGACCCACGCGAAGCCGAGTCGACGTCGGAACGCCACCTGGCTTTTGGTGACGCGCTGCTCGTAGTCGCCGACGGAATCGAGTGCCTCCATCACTGCCTGATATAGCTCGCGTGACTCGTCGTGTCCCGCGAAGTACTCCTCGAGTGGTACCGGCTCTCTTTGCATCGACGCTCCGCCCTCCGCTACTCGTCGATCGATACTTCGATGTCGACGTTCGCGTCGGCGCCT
>DATHUB010000247.1:0-6921 GCA_035462695.1 Coriobacteriia bacterium
GTTTCCTGTGGCAACGCTCGCGATGCAGAGACGGGCCATCGCACGCGACGACGTGGATCGCGATCTGGTCGGGAAGCGTGAAAGCTTCGCCCGGACCCGATCAGTCCTGTCGTCCCCCCTCATCGTGCGCGATGAGGTGACTGGGGTCATTACCTTCCAGCGCCATCGCACCGAACCCTTCACGTCAGCACAGCAGGACTTCGCTCGCAAAATCGGTTCGTCCCTCTCGCTCGCTCTCGAGAACGCTCGGCTGTTCGAGGAGCAGTCCGAGCGAACGGCGCTTGCCGATGCGCTCAACACCATCGATGCCGAGATAAACGAAACGCTGGACTTCGATACCGCTTTGGAGCTATCGCTGCCTACTGCTGCCATAGTCTTGGCGGCCGACGCCGCAGTCGTGATGCGCGTCGAAGGCGATGACTGGGTGCTGGCGAGCGCCCTCAACCTGGAACCGCTGCGCATTGGTGCCCGTAAGAAGGCGGTCGATGTGCGCGCGTCGATGCTCGCGGTCTCAACGCGCCAAGTCGTCGCGATTCAGGACACCCAGACCGACGAGCGCGCCAATCCGGAGATCGCGCGCACGCTGGGGATCCGGGCAATGCTTGTCGCCCCACTCGCCTTGGGCGACGAGGAGCTCGGTGTTGTCGCCTTCATCAAGAAGGCGCAGCCTTGGAATTGGACCCAACCCCAGATCGATTTCGCGGGCGCACTAGGTTCTCACCTCTCGCTAGCCCTGCAGAACTCACGCCTCTTTGAGGAGGAGTGTGAACGAGGGCGCCTGAATCTCGAACTGACCGAGATAGACGCGCTTATCCATTCATCGAAGGACTTCGAGGGGGTTCTCGACAAGGCTCTCGCCCTCGGCACGAAGGCCGTTTCTGGGGACATGGGGAGCCTCTCACTTCATGAATCGGGCCGATGGATTGCCCGCTACGAGTACGGCTTCGGCGCTGATCTTCTCGGCTATTCGTTCTTGAATGAGGACGCCGACTACTTGGAGACGATGCGGCAGGAGCGGGAGCCGATCGTGTTCGAGTACTCCCCCGACGCTCCGGACGTGATCGAGTGGAATGGCATTCGCGTGGAGTTCTCGACCAACGTCGTGATCCCGCTGGTCGTGCGTGACGAGTTGATGGGCCTGATGATCGTCAATCGGCTCCAGCCCGGAACCGAATTCGCACGTGCCGACGTCGACTTCCTCCGCAGGCTGGGCGCATCGGTTTCCCTTGCGCTGGAGAACCTCCGCCTTCTCGAGGAGGAGCAGCGCTCAGCGGCACTGGCGGCCGCCTTGAACCGCGTGAACGAGCTGCTCCTGTCGACCTTGGACGTGGAAGAGATGCTCGAACGCATGGTCGCGGAGGCATCCGGCACCGTTGGCGCGAGTAAGGCGGCCCTGGCGCGATTCGAAAACGACGAGTGGCGCATCACGTCGACGCACGGCTACCCGCCGGAGTTCTTGGGTTCGCGATTGACGAGGCAGCAGGCGACGGCCTTCAGCGAGGCCGCTCGGACGAGGGAGCCGGTCGTCATCGCGGATGCCACCTCGGACGCGAGGATCAGCCCGGAGATGAGTGAGAAGTATGGGCTGCGCTCCTACGTCCTCTTCCCACTTCTGATTGGAGCCGATTTGCTGGGCGTGTTGGTGTTCGGATATGAAGCACCGGGCGGATTCGGCGAGATCGAAGTGGGTTTCGCAGGCCGTCTCGCCTCCGCCATCACCCTCGCCCTCGAGCGTGCTCGGCTCTACCAAACCGAACGACATATCGCGCACACGCTGCAGGACACGCTTCTCGTGATGCCGACTCACATACGAGGCATCGACTTCGCTCACACGTACCGGTCGGCTACCGATGCGACTCGCGTGGGGGGCGACTTCATCGACGCCTTCCAGATATCACCACGCCGCATCGCGATCTCGCTCGGCGATGTTGCCGGCAAAGGGCTTCCGGCGGCGGCCGTCACGGCGATGGTCCGCACAACCATGCGAGCTCACGCAGTAGACGGCCTCCCGCCCGCGCTGGTCGCCGAGAAGACCAACAATCTCCTGCGACTGTTCACCGCGACGGAGACATTCGTCACCGCCTTCTTCGGAGTCTTGGACACCAGAACGGGTCGGCTCTGCTATGTGAGCGCCGGTCACCCTCCCGCGCTCCTGTTCCGCGAAGGCGGAGACGTTCGCCCGCTGCAGACGAGCAGCCCGGTCCTGGGGGCATTCTCGGACGTTCACTATCGCGAGGGGGAATGCGTCCTCGAGCACGGCGACTGCCTTCTGGCGTACACGGACGGCGTGATCGAGGCGCGCGGCGAGAGCGGCATGTTCGGTGAGGAGCGACTCTGGCAGATTCTGGCCGGGATGGGTGGCGCAGCCCCGGACGCGGTCGTGAACAGGGTGTTCTCGGCGGTAGAAGAGCACACACATGGCGCGTTCCACGACGATGTCGCCATCCTCGCCGTATCTCGCGACCGCGGCGTGACGGGGGACGCAGGAAACGTTCAGCAGCGCCTGGCCCTCTAGCCAGAGAGGGCCCGCGAATCGGCTCGACCCTCCCCCCATCTGACAGGAAGGGTTTACCTGTTCCTCCTGTATGGGAAAGCTGCACCCACGCCAAGGGTGCCGAGGAAGGCCCGCCTTTCTCGGTTATGTTGGGAGGGGCAACATGCAGGTTGAAGAGTCGGTCGTGCCCGGCGTAAGCCGGCGTGACTTCCTGAAGTACTGCTCTTGGGTAGCAGGCATGATCGGCCTGGGTGTTGGCGGAACACCGAGGGTCGCCTCCGCTATCGAGTCAATCGCCAAGCGGCCCTCAGTCGTGTACGGCTCTTTTCAGGCCTGTACAGGCTGTGCAATCCAGCTGCTTCAGAACCGGGAACCCGGTGTCGCGAACCTGATACTCAAGACGATATCTCTCGACTACCAGGACAACGTCATGGCGGCCGCCGGCGATGCCGCGGAAGAGGTGTGGCGCCAAGTCACCGGCCAGGAAGGCTTCTTCTTCGTCATCGAGGGCAGCATACCGATGGGCATCCCGGGAGCGATGACGATTCACGGCCGCACTGCCCAAGAGATCATTCTCGAGGCGGTCCCGAATGCCGCGGGGATAATCGCCTACGGAAGCTGCGCCGCATACGGCAACATCCAAGCGTCGAATCCGAATCCGACGGGTGCGGTCGGCGTGCAGGAGTTCCTTGCCGGGGAGCTGGGCGCTGACGCACCGGCCGTCATCAACCTTCCGCGCTGCCCCGGCCACGGCGACGACATCGTCGTTGTCCTCATGAGCGTCCTCTTGACCGGAAAGCTCCCGGCACTCGACCCCAAGGGCCGCCCACTCTTCCTCTACGGTCAAACGATCCACGACAGCTGCTTCCGCCGAGGGCATTTCGAGGCCGGGGAGTTCGTGGAGCAGTTCGGTGATGAGCACACGAAGGACGACTGGTGCCTCTACAAGGTTGGCTGCAAGGGCCCGTACACGTACGCCCCGTGCGGTAAGGCGCTCTGGAACGGTAATGTCAGTTGGTGCGTCCACAACGCGCCGTGCCAAGGATGTGCGGAGCAGGGGTTCTGGGACGACCTCACGCCGTTCTACGAGCAGCCTCGCGGCGGCGAGTTCGCGTGGAAGGTCGCCCCGGTCGAGACGATCGGCGCGGTGGTGGGAGGCGCGACGGTGCTGGGCCTTGGCGCCTACGCAGTGGCTCAGAACCGTCGTATGAAGGCGGCCGAGCGCTCGCCAAGTGACGCCGAACCCAAGAGAGGAGGCGACGTCTGATGCCCAAAGTAGTCATCGATCCCGTCACCCGCATCGAGGGTCACCTTCGCGTCACCTGCCAGGTGGAGGACGGCAAGGTCGTCGACGCCTGGAACCACGCTCTCATGTTCAGAGGTTTCGAGATCTTCATGAAGGATCGTGACCCTCGGGACGCATGGCAGTTCGCACAGCGCATCTGCGGCGTCTGTCCCACGCCTCACGCCCATGCATCCACGTTGGCTACCGAGCATGCCATGGGGTATCAGGCGGTGCCGGACAACGCGCGTATCGTGCGCAACATGTTCGAAGCGACCCACGTCGGCTACGACCACATCCTGTGGTTCTACCACCTGAACGCCTTCGATTACGTGAACGTGCCGGATGTTCTGAACGCAACGCCCTCAGGTCCTGCGTTGCAGGGGGTGCAAGACCAGGTGAAGCGGGTGGTCGACTCCGGCCAGCTCGGGCCTTTCGCAGGTCACTGGTGGGACCACCCCGAGTACCGACTCCCGCCCGAGCTCAATCTCGAGTTGACTGCTCACTACCTCGAGGCGATCAAGATTCAGCAGATCGCCAACGACGCACAGGCTTTCATCGGCGGTCGCTTCCCGATGGTCATGTCCTACATCCCTGGAGGCATGCAGGAGAGGCTCGAGATCGAGGAGATCCTCTACTACCGCCACCAGATGACCCTCGTGAAAGAGTTCGTCGACACCGTCATGCTGCAGGACCTTCTGGCGATCGCGCCGTTCCACCTGGACCTGGCTGAACAGGGCGCAGGCGTCGGCAACTACCTCTCGTGGGGACTGTTCGACGTCGAGAGCCAAGTGCCGGAAGACCGTGTCCTGCCGAGAGGCTTCATCACCGGCGGCAATGTCGGAAACGTTCAGCAGGCGGACTTGGACCAGGTGAAGCTCTTCACCGCCAACTCCTACTACGACGACCAAGCCGGCGCCGGACAGCATCCGCTCGAAGTCGACCCCACACCCCAGTTCACGGAGCTGCCTCCACTCGATGGCGAGCAGCTGCCGCAAGGAAAGTACGACTGGACGAAGGCGGCCCGCTACGGCGATCAGAACTTGCCGATGGAGGTCGGTCCCCTCGCCGACATTCTCGTTGCCTACGGTGCAGGCAGGCCCGCGGTCGTCGACCTGGTCAACAGCACTCTGGAGGCCGTCGGCGCGGCGGGCAAGCCGGAGGTCTTGCTCTCCAACCTGGGCAGGATCGCCGCGCGCGTACTCAGGCAGAAGGTCAACGTCGACTTCGCGCTGCAATGGGCTGACGAGCTACTCGACAACTACAGCAAGGGCGACGAAACCGTCTACGAATGGAGAGACGTCCCCGAGAGTGGAGAGGGCAACGGGGGCTGGAACGCACCGCGTGGAGCCTTGGCTCACTACATGCGCATTGAGAATGGGCGCATCGGCCGCTACGCTGCCGTGCCCCCGACAAACTGGAACCTCTCGCCACGAGACGACCAGGGCGTACGCGGACCGCTCGAGCAGGCTCTTATCGGCGTTCCTGTCGTCGACACAGAGAAGCCGTTGGAGATCCTGAGGACCGTTCACACTTTCGATCCTTGAATGGCTTGCGCGGTTCACGTGATTGAACCGGAAAACGACCGAGTCACTGAGTTCCGAGTAGGCGGCAGGTGATCCCATGGAACATCCCGTAGCGACCGTCGAAGAGCACCCGGCGACACCCCGAGTGCTGCACATCATCCACTTGGTGTCGATGTTCGTGCTCATCATCACCGGCTTCTACATCAGCGACCCGTTCTTCCCGGGCGGGATGGGAATCATGCGTGGAGGCCACCTCTTCTTCATGTGGGTCCTGATCATCACTGCGATAGTGCGTGTGATCTGGGCGTTCGTTGGCCGAACCGCCCCGCTGGGATCGCACGAGACCATCCGCGACTACAAGTTCTTCGGTCCCCAGAAGGAGAACCGGGGGACGCTCGGGGGCACAATCGCCTACTACACGTTCATGCGTAAGGAAGCGCCCACCGTGTACAAGTACAACGGCCTGCAGAAGGGCACCTACATCTTCTGGCTGCTCCTGATCGTTGCCCAGGCGATCACGGGCTTCGCGCTCTGGACGCCCTTCCAGTTGGCGCTGGAGCCGCTGACCTATGCAGTGGGTGGTCCGATCTACATGCGGACGATCCACTACATCATCATGTGGCTCTTCATAATCACCACGGCGATCCACATCTACCTCTCGACGCTGCACATGGACCAGTTCAGCGTGATGTTCACCGGGCGTGAACCCGGCGATGCCCCGACGGGCACCTCCACCCGCCCTGTCACGCGCTCAGGCGAAACCACGGGAGCGGTGCGCAACACCTAGCGAACCAGCGCATGACCGCATACGAAACCCAGGACAGGTGAAGAGCCCGTGCGGTCGGCGGGCTCTTCCATTAGCAGCCGAATGCGCACGTGCCCCTAAAGTCCCCCCTCGCGCTTGTCGACTCATGGTGTATCCAGTCGGTTAACGCGCGAAAGGCAATCGGGTGAGACTGACACGACGCGTCAGCACGTATGTCGCCGTAGTGATGTCTGTGCTTTCAGCAGTCTTGCTCTTCGCGGCCGCGACGGCTCTGCTGTCCACCGCGTTCCGCACTGACGAGCGCACGGCGCTTGAAGAGAGTTCGCGCGCTATGAACGCCATCCAAGCCCGGCTGGACGCGATAGGCGGCAACGCGACCGACTGGGCGATGTGGGACGACACCTACGAATTCATGAACGGCGATAACCCCAGCTATGTAGAGGTGAACCTACCTGCCGAGACCTTCACCAACCTCGATGTGAACGTGGTCGGCTTCTACGATCGGTTGGGTCGCCCCCAAAAGATCATCACAGTCAATCCGGTGTCGGGAAAGCCAGTGTCCCTGCCAGGCATTGATGATCTCCTCCTCGAGCACCCTTCGCTCAACCTGTCGCGGTCGCAGGAGAAGTCCTTCTCAGGTGTTCTGCGCCTTCCAGGCGATCAGCTGCTGCTCGTCGGGACCGGGCCGATCATGCCGTCGGATCGCAGTGCGCCGCCCAACGGGACGCTTGTCATGGGCAGGGTTCTCGACTTCTCGGCGGTGGAGTCGATCGGCGAGAGCACCCAGCTGGACCTCACCATGTCGACCGCACCCATTGCGGCAGACGTCCCCGCCGCGACATCTACGGCCTCC
>DATHUB010000248.1:0-7017 GCA_035462695.1 Coriobacteriia bacterium
AGGACTGCGAGGTAGATCACCCAGAGCGAATTCGTGAAGACGAGTATGTCGCCGATCGCAGCTCGAGCGAGGTCGGCCGCGATCATCGTCCTTCGGCGGTCGAAGCGGTCGACTAGTGCGCCGATCAGCGACGAGAACAGCAGTGCCGGGATGATCTTCGCGATGAGGATGCCGGCGACCGCGAAGGACGAACCCCCGGAGAGCTTGGTCACGAGCGGCATGAGGAAACCGATCACCAGCCAGTCGCCGATGCCGCTCACGAACTGGGCGTACCAAAGCCGCCTGAACTTCTGGTTGCGAAGAAGCCTGCGATAGGCACCCGTGGAGCCGTTCGGCGCACCGGCGGGCACGACTTCCGGAGTGGTGGGTGCGGAAGTCACGTTAGGTTGGGCATCGGGTGCCAGGCCGGAAGAGTCCTCGCTCACCGGCCCACCTCCGCTGACGCGCTTCGAACCGCGCAGCATCCCATGTTGACGGCGACGGGCAGTGCCGCGATGTGACACGGGTAGGTCACGAGATGGACGGCGAGGGCGGTAGTGTCGCCTCCGAGTCCCGCCGGCCCGATACCGAGTGCGTTGACGGCCTCGAGCAGCTCGCTTTCGAAGCCGGCCACGCGATCGTCTTTGGGAACCGAGCCGATCTCGCGCAGCAAGGCGCGCTTGGCGAGTCCGCCGACCTTGTCGAAAGTCCCGCCGACGCCGACGCCAATGAGCAGTGGCGGGCACGCACCGGTCGCTTTCGCCTTCACGGTTTCGACGACCAGGCGCTTCACGCCCTGGAAGCCGGCGTCCGGTGCGAGCATCTCGATGCGGCTCGCGTTGTCCGAGCCACCGCCCTTGAGCATGACGCTCACGGTCGCACCCGTTCCCGGACGCCACACAACGTCGACGAACGCGGGCGTGTTGTCTCCGGTGTTACCTCGATCGAGCAGTGCGTCACGCACGAGCGACATGCGAAGTCCGGCGTCGCCAAAAGCAGCAGCGACCGCCGCGTTGACCTCCGTCTGGACGTTTCCGGTGAGACCTTCCTCGCTACCGAGCTCGATACGAACCCAAACCGTGCCCGTGTCTTGGCAGACAGGAACGGACTCTTGTTCGGCCAGACAGGCGTTGGCGACCAGCTGCTCGAGGACCGCGCGTCCACGCTCAGAGCGCTCGCGTGTCGCCGCATCCGAGAGGGCGCGGGCGACGTCCGGCCTCAGGGTGCACGCGGCTCGCGGAATCAGCTCGCGAACGGCCTCGCCGATCTGCTGCGCAGTCAGCACGCTTAGCCTCGCAGGCCGAGGGCGTCGAGCGACTCAGCAACGGTTGCGGCCGACGCCTGCAACGCGGCAAGTTCAGCGTCGTCGAAGAGCAACTCCTCGATGCCGAGAACCCCTCCCCGTCCGAGCCGCGCAGGGACGGACAGGTAGACGTCGTCGATCCCGAACTCACCTGATAGGTACACGCAGCTCGGCAGAACCTCGCCTGTGTGGCCGAGGATCGCGCGCACCATCGCGACGATGCTGGCCGCCGGTGCGTAGAATGCCGAGCCGGTCTTGAGCAGCGCGACCACCTCCGCACCCCCGAAGATCGTGCGCTGAACGAGCTCGTCCACGTCGGCTTGCGGGAGCAGTTCCGTGAGCGGACGGCCGCCGACGGTCGTGAAACGCGGCATCGGCACCATGGCGTCACCATGGGCACCCATCGCGAGCGCCGAGATGTCGCGGATGTCGGCGCCGGTCTTCTCGGCGACGGCAAAGGCGAAGCGGGCCGAGTCGAGGACGCCACCCATGCCGAGCACGCGCTCGGTCGGCAGGCCCGACTCTTTCCACGCGAGGTAGGTCATGATGTCGAGCGGGTTGGTGACGCACACGAAGACGGCTTCCGGAGAAGCCGCTGCGGCCTGGGCGATGACGCTCTTCACAATCGCGCTGTTGGCCGCAAGGAGGTCGTCGCGCGTCATGCCGGGCTTGCGCGGAAGACCGGCGGTCACGACGACGACGTCGCTGCCTGCCGTATCCGCGTAGTCGTTGGTGCCCTTGATGCTCGGCCCGAAGCGCTCAACGGAGCGCATGTGCATGAGATCGAGCGCTTTGCCCTGAGGCAGGCCCTCGGCCACATCGATCATGCAAACGTCAGCGACGTTGTGAAAAAGCAGAAGCTGTGCGGCGGTCGCGCCAACCTGCCCGGCGCCGACGACGGTGACCTTCGGATATGCCACGAATCCCCTCCCGATGTGCGAGCGCCCCGGCGGCAAGACGGGGCGCGTGAAGTCAGGGCGATTCTAGCATGCAGCGAAGGCTGGAACCGACCCTGTCAGCGCGGTCCTGATCCATCCGACAGGTCAGCCAGGTAGCCCAGATCGAGCTTGCGGCCCTCGTGGGTGGCCACGCGCTGCGCGAGGATCGTGGGGACCTCGGGAAGTGGCTCGGGTGGCTCGGGAGCCGGGATGGGTTCGGGCACGTCGGCGAAGATGATGTCGCCGTCATCGCCGAGCGCTTCGGCCAACACCTTGCCCAGCAGGACTATCGCGCTTCCACCGTGGCCCGCGGCGCCGACCTGCGCACCGATGGCGTCGGTGACGACGACAAGACCGGCCACCGAATCGGAGAGCCCCAAAGCGAGTTCGAGGACGGCCTCCGCCTGCAACTCGTTCTCGCTCATCGGAGTCATGACCAGAACTGAGGGCTTCGACGCAGCGAGTCCTCGCAGGACTGCTGGGTTGAAGCACGCGTCGCCATGCAACAGCGCCGTCCTGCCGAGCCTGCTCCCGATGACCGGGATCTCATCGGTAGTCGGGAAGACCTGCGCCTGGACGCCGGCCGCGATGCGCGGCAGCAGGCGAGTACCCGGAAGGCCGCTCACGAGCGCCGCGTACTCCTCGTGCGCTGCCTGCTCGTCGATCGGGAGCGACGGCGGGATGAACACGACCTCGGCGCCGCCCTCCGATGCCCGACGCGAGGACTCGGCCAGGCCGCGAGCGTCTTCCATCGCGTCGCCCTGAAGGCGATGTTCGATGACGGCGATTCTCACGTCTCGTCTCCTCATGTCCGACTACCAGCAGAACCTGTCAGAGGGTTGATGCCCTGCAGCACGTTGCGACGAAACGCGATTGTCGTCCGACCTTGCGCTACTAGCTCTTCTTGCGGCTTGTCGCCGATCGGCCTCTACCGCGAACCGGCTTCTTGGGCAGGTCGGCCTTAGTGGGGCAGTTCGGGTCGATGCAGATGCGCCAGGGCCCCTTGGATGTCTGAATGACCACCTTGGGAGACCCGCACGGCTCGCAGACCTCGTCCGTGGGCTCGATCTCGCCTCGCTGCGGGAGCGGATAGCTCGTGTTGCACTCCTCATAGTTCGTGCAGCGCACGAAACGCTTGAGGTTCTTTGAACGCTGGGTCATCAGCCGACCGCCCGGGCGTCCCTGCTCGCGGCAGGTCGGGCACTCCCCGACGTCGATCTGAGCCTCGTAGTTGGTCTTGCACTCCGGGTCGAGGCAGCGCGTGAGAGGCTTCTGGCGGAACTGGATGACCCGGACCTGCGGTGTGCCGCACTCGGGGCACGCCTCGTCGACTGCCTCGATCTTGCCCTGCGGAAGCGGGTAGGTGACATCGCAGTCCGGCCATCCGGAGCAGCCAACGAACTGGCCTTTGGTCTTCATGGAGGTCTTCACGAGTAGGTCGTGTCCGGACTTCGGGCACAGACCCACCTTCGCGTCGTCGACGGCGGCGGCTTTGAGCATCTCGCCGACCGCTTCGGTCTGCGGGATGAGGTCTTCGATGACCTTGCCGAGGAGCTGGCGAGAGTGACGCACGACTTCGATCCGCTCGGCTCGGCCGTTTGCGATGTCGTCCATCTCGGCCTCAAGCTCGGCCGTCATCGTCGGCGTGGTGATTCGGGGAGCGTAGGTCTGGAGCACCTCGATGACGGCGCGCCCTCTGCACGTCGGCGCGATCGCCTTGCCCTTGTCGAGCTCCTCGGCGTAGTTGACCTGGATGAGTCGCTCGATAATCGCGTGCCTCGTCGCCTTGGTACCGAGGCCCCGCTTCTCCATCTCCTGGAGCAGCGTGCCCTGGCTGTAGCGCGACGGCGGCTCGGTCTGCTTCTCGAGGAGCTCGGCGCCGAGGAAGTCGACCTGGTCGCCGTCGGTCAGCGTCGGAAGCTGCTCGTCCTTCTTGAGGCCGTACGGATAGATCTCGCGGAAGCCCGCGTGAGCGAGCACGTCGCCGCGGGCCACGAACGGCTCGCCGTTCACATCGACGGTCACCTTCGTGCCCTCGATGGTCGCGGGGCCCGACAGGGTTGCCATGAATCGCCGAGCGATCAGGTTGTAGAGCTTGAACTCCTCGGGCTTCAGCTTGTCCGGATCGGCCGCTGCGGTGGGGGTGATCGGCGGGTGGTCCGTCGTCTCCTTCTTGCCGCGCGTGGCGTGAAGGGCGCCCGCACCCAGCAGGCGCTGAGCGTAATCGCGGTACGCCGCGACACCGGTCAGGGCCTCGAGAATCTGCTGCAGGTCGAGCGACTTCGGGTAGACCGTGTTGTCGACTCGCGGATAGCTGACGAGGCCGTTCATGTAGAGCGTCTCGGCGATGCGCATCGTGCGGGCCGGAGAGAGCCCCTCGCGCGCGGCAGCCGCCTGCAGCTCGGTGGTGTTGAAAGGCGTCGGAGCGGCGACCGTGCGCTTCTTGCGCTCCACCGAGACGATGCGTCCCGCGGTCGCACCTTCGACTGCGGCCATGACGCGCTCGGCTTCTTCAGCGGCCTTGAACCGGTCGGTGGCATGGGTGGCGCCGAACTCGGCGTCGCCGCTCGCGAAGCGCGTCTTAACCTGCCAGTACGTCTCGGGCTCGAACGCCTCGCGCTCGAGCTCGCGCTCGACGACCAGCGCGAGCGTCGGTGTCTGCACGCGCCCGGCGGAGCGGACGTTGCCGTAACCGGCGAATTTCGCCATCGTCAGGTAGCGCGTGAGCACGGCGCCCCAGACGAGGTCGATGTCCTGGCGCGACTCCCCTGCCTGTGCGAGGCAGTCGTCGACTGCGGTCACCTCGGAGAATGCCCGTTCGATCTCTTCCTTGGTGATCGCCGAGAAGCGCGCGCGGCGAATCGGGACGGTCTTGTTGACCTGCTGCACGAGTCCGCTCGCATCGCTGCCGATAAGCTCGCCCTCGCGGTCGAAGTCCGTCGCGATGAAGACCTCTTCGGCCTTCTTGGCGAGCGACTTCAGCGAGCGGATGATCTCGCGCTCGGCCGGCGTCTTGCCGATGGGCGCCCACACGAGGAACGGAAGCGAGGCGAGCTTCCACGTCTTGAGGTCCACTCCATCGACCGTGAACGGCTTCTTCTTCGGCCACGGCGGCGTGCCGAGAACGTCCGGGATGGTGATCGGCGTGGGATCGCCTTCCTCCCACACCGCCTTCCATCCGCCGTCATGAGTCAACTGGAGCGGAAAGTCGACGCCGAGGATATGTCCCTTGAGACCGATCGCGATCCAGTCCTCACCATCGCGGCGGAACTTGTAGACCGGCGTTGAGTAGACCTTATCGGCCTCGGGCTTACCTACGGCAAGTATCTCCGCGAGCTTCTTCGCGGCGAGGTTCTTTTCTGTGACGACTAGCTTCAAGTGGTTCCGGCCTCCAGGCAGTGGCGGTTTGCAGCCGAGTATACACACGGCAGTCAACCCTATTAGTAGCGAAAGTCGTGCGAGACCTTACCCCGCTTTAGCGGAGTAGCTCACACATCGAGTCTGAATCGCGCCGAAAAATGGCCGCGGAAGCTAGAGCCCGACCTCATCGTGGCGCGCCTGCATCGCCTCGAGTGCGATGGTGAGGAACTGCTCGCGGTCGAGGCCGAGCGCCTCATGCCCCGCCATCTGGTCGCGCGACGCGCCGCGAGCGAACGCCTTCTCTTTCCAGCGCTTCTTGAGGCTTCGGACTTCCACGCCCGCGAGCGACTTGTCCGGGCGAACGAGCGCAGCTGCGACGACGAAGCCGGTCGTGGGATCGGCGCACCACAGGGCCTGGTCCATCCGTGTCTCGATCGGAGCTTTGTCCGCGTGCGCGAGGATGGCGTGGATCATCTCGTCGTCGATGACGCCCTGCAACTGCTCCGCGGTGACCAGAGCGTGCCGCTCCGGGTCCTCACCCGTCTCGGCGTAGTCGAGGTCGTGCAGCAGCCCCACGAGCGCCCAGCGCGCGACGTCTTCGTCGCCGAGACCCAGGTGCTCGCCGAGCGCCTGCATGATGATCTCGGTAGCCACGCAGTGCGAGACGAGGTTCTTCTGTGGGATGCGCTTTGTAACCAGCGCGAAGGCTTCGTCGCGGGTGATCACTTGGGCTCCTTGCCTGCTGCCACCCGTACCCGCTCGATTCGCTCGGCAAGCCAGTCCGCCCAGTCCGAGACGCCCTCTTCCTTGGTGGCAGCCAGTCGAAATATGGGCGCCTTGGGATTCAGCGAGTGGACGACCGAGGTGAACTCCTCCTCGTCGAAGTCGAACACGGACATCGTGTCGACCTTGTTGAGGATGACCGCCTCGGAAATCTGGAAGATGCCCGGGTACTTGTACGGCTTGTCGTGCCCCTCCGGTACCGACAGGATCATCACCTTCGCGTGCTCGCCCAGGTAGAACTCGGTGGGACAGACGAGGTTGCCGACGTTCTCGATGATGATGAGGTCGAGCTCGTCGAGCGGAAGCGCCGCTACTGCGCGCTTGATCATGTCGCTCTCGAGGTGGCAGGCCCCGCCGGTGTTGATCTGGACCGCGGGAATCCCGTGAGCCTTGACCTTCTCAGCGTCTACCTTGCTCGCGATGTCTCCTTCGAGCACGGCGATGCTGTAGCGCTCGCGCAACGCCGCAAGAGTGGCGAGAATCGTAGAAGTCTTACCGGCGCCCGGCGAAGCCATGAGGTCCAGGACGAATACGCCAGCCTCGTCGAAGCGCGCGCGGTTCTCGGCAGCAAGCTTCTCGTTGCGATCGAGAATGGGCTTGTGGACGTCGATCTGTGCCATTGATCTACTCCTCGACGGTGTTTGGATCGAAGTC
>DATHUB010000249.1:0-2368 GCA_035462695.1 Coriobacteriia bacterium
GAGCACCGCGCCTTCCTCGCCGGTCTCGAGCCGGATCAGGTCGCCGGGCTCGATCTGCCGCGACGCGAGGACCTGGATACCCGAGAAGATGTTCTCGAGAGTCGGCTGCAGCGCGAGACCCACGGCGATGCCGCCGACGCCCAGGGCAGTGACGAGAGGCGCGATGGCCACGCCGAGTGCCGCGAGCAGGCTGATCAGTCCGAGCACCCACACGAGGGCACGCGCGAGGTTCACGAAGATCGACGTCGACGGAAGCCGTGAGCCTTCTCTCTCCGTGTACGCACGTACGATTCGCCCGAGCACGCGTGCCGCGAACGCTGTGGCGGCGAGGATGGCGAGCAAGTTGATGGTCGTCGAGACCGCTTCGCTCCACTCGGCGCTCAGAGGAAGACGACGCGCCGCCATTCGCGCACCGAGGAGGACTCCGATGACCGTTGGCAGGCCGTGGAGGCCCGAGGCGAGTTGGCGGCCGGCTGCCCACCCGGTGGCTGCGGTGCGCGAATTGATGAGCCGGAAGAGCATTTGATCGGCTATCCAGCCGATAAGAACAGCGACGACGAACACCAAGAGAGCTTCCGCAGCTTCTGCAGACAGTGACGCGGCGAATCCGGACACAGGCCCACCTCCGCCGAACATGCTAGCATCGCGGCCGCTCGATGACCTCCTTGAGGAGCGCGAGCCAGTGTCCGAGCAGCCGGGTAATCAGGAAGTCGCGACGTACATGTTCGCGCCCGCTCTGCCCGAGCTCCTGCCGCAGATCCTCGTCTTTGAGCAGGTGGGTCACGGCGCGCGCGACTTCCTCAAAGTCGGTCGGTGAAACCAGGTAGCCGTCCTCGCCGTGCGTCAGCTGGAGCGGGATTCCTCCGACCGCAGAAGCCACGACAGGAGTGCCCTTCCACAAGGCCTCCGAGATCGTCAGCCCGAATCCCTCGCGCAGGGACTTTTGAACTATCACTGCCGACGCCCGCTGCAGGGCGTTGATGGTCACGTCATTCGCGCCCAGCAGGAAGATGACTTCCCCGTCGTCTATCAGACTGCCTGCCGCGTTTCGGGCCTCAGTCAGCACGGCGGCTCCCTCGGGATCGTCCATCGCGGCATTGCCGGCGAGCACGAGACGGCAGTCGCACGTTTGCCGCACCAACTTGAACGCTTCGATCACGCCGACCGGGTCCTTCCATCTGTCGAAGCGCGATATCTGGGTCACGAGGGGCTTGTCGCGCGGCACGCCCGCTTGGCCGAGAAACTCGTCGATCTTCTCGGGAGCGAGGTCCACGTTCTTCTGCGTGAGCGGGTCGATCGCCGGGTGAACCACGATCTGCTTCACGGGCAGGTCGGGGCGAAGGTAGGACTCGTGGCTCACGATCACAAGGTCGTAGCGCAGCACGAAACCCTTCAGGTACTCCCACAGTTCCGGATTCGGGTTGCTCAGGTCGATGTGACAGCGCCACACCCACGGCTGGCGCTTCCGGTAGTAGCGAATCAGCGGAAGCGGCTGGGGGTCGTGAACGGCGACCGCGTCTACGGACTTGATGTGCGTGTACTGACTGAACGACTCGTTCGCGTCCAGGTACAGCGACTTCTTCTCGTGGGTGAGGCGGATCTCATCGCCTTGGAGCCCGTTGTGAAACTTCTTCGTGACTCCGAAGAAGTCGTTGCTGCCGATGAGAACACGCCACTCGGCTTCGACGCCCGCGTCGTTCATCAGCGGTACCAGGGATCCGAGTATCTCGGCAACGCCCCCTCCGTACGCCGTCGAGTTGATGTGCGCAACACGGCGGTCGAACATCATTGCCGCTCGCTGGTGAAGATCGGCCAGCACCTCGTCGGTGACGATTCCGCGGTAGTCCTCCAGCTGCTTCATCGGTATCCCTTCGCCCTCAAACCCTAAGGGGGATGTTCCCAACGCGTGCCGCAGTCTATGAATGGGGTTTGACCAGCTACGCAGGTGCCGATACACTAGCGCGTGCTTCGCGCCCGCGCGGGGCGAGGGCCTAGCCCGCAGGCACGACCGGGCCGTTAGCTCAGTTGGCAGAGCAGGGGACTTTTAATCCCAAGGTCGCAGGTTCGAGACCTGCACGGCCCACCACATATGCCCCCATCGTCTAGAGGCCAAGGACTCCGCCCTTTCAAGGCGGCAACAGGGATTCGAATTCCCTTGGGGGCACCATCTGTGAGCAGCAAGAACCCCCCGTCCGAGACAGGGGGTTCTTCTCGTTGTAAGCTCCCCACACGCCTCGCGGTGTTCCATGCAAAGAAAATTCCGCCAACAACCGTAAGATTCCGCCACCCAACAACACTGGATAGTCATGAGGGAATCGGCGATCAAGTTCCGCGGCCTGCTCCTGCGCACTCGCTCGGAGGACTGGCT
>DATHUB010000250.1:0-6574 GCA_035462695.1 Coriobacteriia bacterium
GGCGTTCTCTTCTGGGTTCCTTCGGGCAACGGTTCGGTCGAGCTGGTTGGGCAGGCCCTGCTGTTCGCAGTTCTGCTGGCCGCAGTTCGTTTCGGCCGTCGTGGCGGGTTCGCCGCGGCAGTCGCCGCAGCGGTGATCTACGTGCTCCTTCAGCTCCCGGAGCTCGCCGAGACGCAGCCTGCAGTGCCCGAGATGGCCGTACTCGCGCTGCGGCTTCTGTCATTTGGAGCGCTCGGTATTCTCGGCGGAGAGGTCTTCATGAGGCTCCGCTACAACCTGAGACGACTTGAGGGCGGCAGCGCGCTCGACGCCTGGAGTCGCGTGTACAACCAACGTTACCTGTTCGCGACTCTCACTCAGGCCCGCTCTCGCAACAGCCGGTACGGCGAGCCCGTGTCGGTCGTGCTGGTTGCTCTGGCGCCGAGTGTCCTGGCCACCCAGTCGCCCGCTCGGCGCCGGTCGATCGTGCGCAGAGTGGCCGATTACCTGCGCAGCAGCGTGCGCGTCGTCGACGAAGTGGGACGCCTCGATGACGGGCGATTCGTCATCGTGCTGCCCCATACCCCGACCGAGGGGGGCGCGGTCGTGCGCGAGAGAAGCGCCGACGCGGTACGCACCGCGCTCGGGGCAGACGCCGACTGCGTCTCGACTCGAGTGATCGCCTTGCCGCAGAACGCCGATGAGTTCGACGCGTTGCTCGGCGCGATCGAGCCGGGTGCGGACGAGGATCAGCTGCTGCTGTCGGGGACGTACAGCTCCTCTGCCGAGAGGACCCGGAATCCCGCACCGGTGAGCACATCTTCCGCGCCGGCCGCATCGACCTTGAAGACGTCGACCGCTTCTCCCGACGGCTCCACGAAGCAGTAGGCGTACTCGACGTTCACGCCGGCTCCGTCGAGCGCGTCGAGCACATCTGCGAGTCCGCCCGGGGCATCCGGGACCTCCACGGCGATGACAGGGGTCAACACAGCGCCGAACCCTCTCTCATCGAGGAGTTCTTTCGCGCGCAGCGGCGTATCGCAGATGATGCGGATCATTCCGAACTCCGACGTATCGGCGACCATGAGGGCATGCATGTTGATCCGAGCATCACCCAGAGCTCTCGTGAGCTCCGCGAGACGGCCTGACTTGTTCTCGAGAAAGACGCTGAGCTGATCGATCACGGCTGTTCTCCCTCCTGCGCGCGAAGATCGACGACGCGCTTGGCCTTACCCTCGCTGCGGGCGATGGACTTGGGCTCGACGAGCTTCACGGCTATTGACACGGCGAGTGCCGATTCGATCTCGGACTTCACGCGCCGCTGCAAAGCCTCGAGCTCCCTGACTTCATCGAACGCGAAGTCGGGCGACACTTCGACGTGGACCTCGACGTAGTCCATCGCGCCGCGCTTCGTGAGGACCACCTGGTAGTGAGGCGCGACGTTCGGAATGCCCACGAGCACCTGTTCTATCTGGCTCGGGTAGACGTTCACCCCTCGGATGATCAGCATGTCGTCGCTTCTACCGGTAACGCGCTCGATCCGGCGGAAGGTTCGCCCGCATCCGCACGCTGCCGGAATCACCCGACTGATGTCGCGCGTGCGGTATCTCACGACCGGGATTCCCTCTTTGGTGAGGGTCGTGAAGACGACCTCCCCATACTCCCCGTCCGGCACTGGCTTCAGCGTCTCCGGATCGATGATCTCGACGATGAAATGGTCCTCGAAGACGTGCAGACCATTCTGGTGTTCACACTCGCTCGCAACACCCGGCCCCATGACTTCAGAGAGCCCATATATGTCGATGGCACGAACGCCGAGTCGTTCCTCGATCTCGAGACGCATCGATTCACTCCAGGGCTCAGCGCCAAAGTAGCCGATTCTCAACGGAAGTTCGCGCGGGTCGATACCGAGCTCCTGCGCAGTCTCAGCGATGAGCAGAGCGTAGCTGGGCGTGCAGGCCAGGACGGTAACCTTGAAGTCCTTCAGGATCTGGACCTGCCGTTTGGTGTTGCCCCCGGAGACAGGGATGGTGACGGCGCCGAGCCGCTCCGAGCCGTAGTGGGCTCCGAGTCCGCCGGTGAAGAGTCCGTAGCCATAGGTGACCTGGACGATGTCGTCGTTGGTTGCGCCTCCGCAGGCAAAGGTGCGCGCCATCAAGTCGGCCCAGCGATCGATGTCGCCTTGGGTGTAGCCGACAACGCTCACCTGACCGGTGGTTCCGCTCGACGAGTGAACGCGGACGATATCGCTGAGCGGAACCGCGAACATTCCGTAGGGGTAAGCGGCGCGCAGGTCGTCTTTGACGGTGAACGGCACACGGCTCAGGTCGTCAAGTGACTCGACCGAGCGAGGGTCGAAACCTGCATCGTCGAACTTGCGGCGGTAGGTATCGACGTTCTCGTAGACGCGCACGAGCAGACTCTTAAGACGGTCGAGCTGGAGCGCCTCGAGCTCTGCGCGTCCCATCGCCTCGAGTTCCGGCTGGTACACGGCTCCCCCTTCCATGAGGCGCCGAGCCGGGGTGAGGCAGCTACGGCGTCTTGCTGTCCGACTTCTCGTCCGACTTCTTCGTCCCGACCCTCACGACTTGCGACTTGGGACGGTAGTTGGAGACGAAGCTGTCGGTGCGCACCACCTTACCGTCTTTTGACACGATGCGCTTCACCACGATGGAGCGTCCGGTCACACCAGTGTCCTCGATGACCTGTGTGCCCTTCGGCAGGTCGGGATCCTTGATCTCCTCGACCTCAAAGTCCTTCTTGTTGGTCCACTCGCCGACGTCCGCCTCGATGTCGTAGTCAGGATCGGTTCCGTAGAGCGAGATGGTAAGCGAGGAGCTGGTGTAGGAGACCGAGACGAGTATCCAGTGCTCGGTGTCGTTCTTGAACTTGAAGTCGGGCCCACCCCAAGAGACCGTGGCGTCCCGCCCCGTCGGGTAGTGCGAGATGTAGAAGGAGTGGTTGCGGCGTTCGACAACGGGAAGCCCCGACTCGAAGACGGAGTTGAAGATCGTCGTGCCTACCTGGCAGACGCCGCCGCCAAGCTGCGGCACGAGCTTCCCGTTCACGATAGCGGCTGCCTCCTGGTAGCCCTTGGCGGCCGTGCGCTCACCCGCGGCGCCGTTGAACGAGAACACTCCACCGGGCTCGATGAGCGTTCCATCGAGTGCTTCTCCCAGCCGGTGGATGTTGTTCACGCGCGGGAGATTGTCCGCCCCATACGTAGTCGTGTAGGTGGAGATCCGCTCCTTGATGCCCATCTTGCGCGCCTGCTCG
The DNA here is from genome assembly GCA_035462695.1 of Coriobacteriia bacterium. Lineage (GTDB taxonomy): Bacteria > Actinomycetota > Coriobacteriia > Anaerosomatales > PHET01 > DATHUB01. Next base: position 3,256 of record DATHUB010000250.1, read on the forward strand.
GTGGTGACCTCCGGCTTAGTACGCTGCGTCCTCAGCCGCACCGTGCGCTCCCCGTCAGTCTTCGAGAGGACGGCGGTCAGGGACTTCGTGAGCGCGCGGACATCCGGACCGATTCCCTCGCGTGACGGGAGAATGGTGACGCTGCCGTTCGACGTCTTGAACCGCGCGTCCCTGGCTGGACGGCCTACCTTGGTGCCCAGGGCAAGGGCAATCGGCTGCTGAGCCGCCTTGGGAGATATGTACGCCTCAAGCTCGCCTTCGCCGGAACCGGTCGTCTCGGCTGCCCGGAACCTGATCCACTTCGCCACGTCCTCGGGACCGAACTCCCAAGACTTGTCCTTGTAAGTGACGGTGACTGGAGCATCGAGCATGACCTCGGCTGTGTCGGCCGCCCTTTTGGCCGCCGCGGCCGTGATCTTCATCTGAGCGACGGGCACTGGCGCGCTCACGACGCGCGGCGCTGGTGCCATGAACGCCTCTGACATCAGCCGAGAGGTCTTCTCGCGGTCGAGCGCCCTGCCGTTCTTGCCGTCGACCACGACGGGCGTGGTGCCCTCGATCTTGACCGTCGCGTTCTTGGCACGCTTGTCGGTGCCTTTGGCTATGCGTCGAAGGACGATCTCCAGTTTCGCGTCGTTGAACTTGGGCGTAGCCACTAGCTCGACGCCGCCGAGCCAAGCGTTCAGCCGCTCTCCGATGCTGCCGACGAGGTCGTCGCCGCGGCCGACTGCCATGGCCAAGGCGACCTGCTCGTTGTAGTCGAAGGTCAGCCCGACGTCAGCGCCCTGCACCTCCCACGACCGCTCACCGTACTTCACGGTGATCGGCTCAGATGCGCGGGTAGGAAGCGAGGTTCTCAGTGCAGAACGGGCGTTGGCCGGCTTCAAGCCGCCGACTCTCACCCCGGCAACGCTGACGCCCGGGTGAATGCGGCCGCTGGTAGTAACCGCTTCCGCGGTCCCTCCCACGACAAGAAGCGCAACGATAGCCGCCGTGGCGATGAGGATGAGCCGGCGGTGTGTAGATCCTGACCGCTGCCTCGCCCGCTCTGCACGGCGACCGGCGTAATCGGTTGGCTGATACGCGTTTTCGGGCTCTGTCACATGTCCTCCATGCGGCAGCGAAAGCGCCACCGCGTGCCTGCTCGTATGTATTGTCGGAATTTCGCATCTCGAGAGGATGCAGAGGCGTTATGGTACCCGCTTCTGGCTGGCCGCGTTGCCACGCGTCAACACCTCGTTACCGCAGGTAGCTAAGCAAGTCGTCTGCCACCGCCTCAGTCACCGGCGATTGCCTTCTCGACCACCGCCTGCCACTCGCGTGCACGCCGCGCGGCGGCCTCGGCACTCGGGGCCTCCGCCCAGACGTTGACCGTTGGCTCGCTCGCGTCGGGTAGAACCAAGGCCCAGCCGTCGTCGTAGATGACCCGGACCCCTTCGGTCATGTCGGCACGCTGCCCCGCAGCCTGCTCGGTGATCATCCGCATCACGACGCCTTTGCGGTCCGTGGGACAGAAAACCGCGGCCTGCGTCTTGTGGAACTCCGGAAGTGCGGCGACGACCTCATCCAGACTCATCTCCACCTTGTCCAGCATGCGCGCCACCATACCGGCCGTGAGCACGCCGTCGAAGGCCGGGAAGAAGTCCCCGAAGATGAAACCGCCGATGGTCGATCCGGCGAACACCGCCCGTCCGTCGATCACCGACTGCGCGAGTGCCCTGCGCGAGCGGCCGGGCCGAATCACTCGGCGGCCGTAGCGCTCGGCTATCGTATCTACCGCGAAGGACGCGGTCAGCGGAACGGCGATATCGCCGTCAACGTCAGCGCGAGTACGACACCAGAGGTCCGTGACAGCGTGCAGCATCGTGTCGCCGTCAAGTTGCCTGCCAGATCCGGTCATCAGGCCGACGCGTTCCGCTCCGGCATCGAAGGTCACCCCGAAGTCTGCCGCGAACAGCTCGACCGCCTGACACAGCAGCTCTATGTCCTTGTCGGTGATATCGCCACAGCCACTGCCACGCTCGGTGTCGACCACGGGGTTCAGCGCGATGATGTTGAGATGCCAAGCATGCGCAACCTGTGGCATCACCAGTGACGCTGCGCCGCAACGCATGTCGGCGACGACCTTGCGCCAGCCCTCCGAGATGCCCGCATGCGCGATGGCTTCGTCAAGAGCGGCCGTGTAGTACTCGAGCGGACGCGCGGGATAGACGATTTCGCCGACCTCGTCGAAGAACGCGCGCCGGAACTCGGCGCGGAAGTAGAGTCGCTCGATCTTCTTCTGCTCCGATGGGCTGATGTCGAGACCGCTCGTGTCGAAGAACCGGATCTCCAGTGACTGCGCCTCAGTGGGCGAGACGGCGATGTGGATGCCGCCCACGCAACGCGTCTTCTGCGTCGTGAACCGGCTGAGCGCCGGTGAGGCGACTCGTAGATCGCGCACGTTGATTCCCGTCGCGTTCAGCCCGGCCACCATCGCGCGCTTCACCATTCGTGCCGGCTTCGAGGTATCGCGAGTCACGACCACGTGCCCGCCCTTGGGCAGCAACGAGCCGTACGCCTCGGCGACCTTGAGCGCGAGTTCAGGCGTGATGTCGATGCCGACGAGCCCGTGGAGGCCCCCATCCGAGAAGAGCGAACGCACTGCAGTCGACTCCCAGATGAGAGATGAGTTGACGACCGCAGCCGGTTCGATCCGCTTGTACGGGAAGATCTGCACGTCAGCACCGATGTGAGCGCCGTGACCGACCATCGACTCGTCACCCACCGTGGTGCCCACATCGACCGCCGCACGCGCGCGTACGTCGACATGACGGCAGAGCACGGAGCCCTCGACCCGTGCCTGCTTGCCCACGAACGTGTCGTCCCACAACACGGAGTGGCTGACGCGTGCGTCCTCCCCGATCACACAGTTGTCACCGACGACCGTGTAGTCGCCGACGACCGCGCCCGCACTGATCTTTGTGTTGTTGCCGATAACGACCTTGTCGCCAAGGGTCGCATTCGGGTCGACTACAGCGCTCTCGGCGACCCAGAGCCCCTCGTGTGCCTGAACGCCCGGGACGAAGATCATCGCTTTGCTGTCGAGAATGTCCTTGTGGACCTCCAGGTAGCTCTCCCGACTGCCCACGTCGCACCAGTAGCCGTCGACCGCCAAGCCGTAGAGCGCGTGACCTTGCTCCATGAGCTTGGGGAAGAGCTCTGCCGAGAAGTCGTAGGGCTGTCCCTCGGGAATCTCATCGAGCACCCACGGTTCCATCACGTAGATGCCGGTGTTGATCTGGTCGCTGAAGACCTGGCCCCACGTCGGCTTCTCCAG
>DATHUB010000251.1:0-4929 GCA_035462695.1 Coriobacteriia bacterium
TCGCCGCTCCCGCCTGTACTGCGTTCGGGCCTTCTCGGCAAACCGGGACCGGAACGATCCGCGCCCCGTGCTGTTTCAGACTCTGGACGAAACGAATGGCGCCAGATGGAGGAACAGGCATGAGCCAGAAGAAGTCTCTCGCGACCATACAAAAAGGCAGGTGAGACTACCTAAGGGCATCTTGTTGTTGCTGCCAGTTATTCGACGATCTGTTCAACAGAACCTCTCGCTAGACCTCTAGCGGTGCCACTGAATGACGCGACGCGCTCGAGGGAATAGACGCACATCACGACGGCCGACATAGAAGGAGGCAACCATGCGTCGCGCAATTATCGCGATGGTGCTCGTGCTGGTCGTGGGAGCCGTGCTCGCTCCCGTCGCGCTCGCGAGCGACCATCTCTTCAACGCAACGACAGCACCAGGTGCGTCACACCGGGGGTTTGCGAATCCCGTGGCGCTCAATCCGTCAGGCATGTCGGGGGTCAAGGCTCGTCCCGCGACCGTTCCCGGAGAGGGCGACCCGAAGAGCGGTGCGGACCTCGGGACTCCATCGGTGGATCTGACCTTGGTACCCATCCGCTCTGGCGGGCACGGAGGGCCGCAGCAGTGACCGACGGCGGCCACTGAGCACTCTGTCTGCGCGACTCGCTGCAAGGTTCACGCGGTCGCTTCGGCCACCTTGCGAGCCTCTTCGGCCCTCGTTGCGCGGTATATGCCCGGCAGGGTTGGTGCCACCAACTGGCGGACGAGAAACGCCGAGACGGCCGCGATGGCGATGACGGGAGCAAGCTCGGGCGCGGCAATGAGGCTCAAGAAGATCGTCACGCTCAAGGGAGCCACCGACGCCGCTACGACTAAGCCCGTCACGATCCCCATGACGGCCACTCCCTGGGGGATCCCGGGAATGACGAGGTTCAGTGCGAGGCCGAACGCCGTTCCGGCGAATATGGCGGGAAAGATCGGTCCCCCGAAGTACGCAGTGGACAGATGCCAAGAACACAGCGCAAGTTTGGCCACACCCAACACCACGAGCATGAGCGCTCCTATGCTCGCCGCCTCGGCAATCATCTCGGGTGTCTGCTCCTGACCCGAGAACAGGAGAAACGGGCTGACTACTGCCGCCGCTGCGGTGACCGCGCCGCCCGCAAGGCCAGCCAGCCATGGGCGGGTTCTCAGACGCTGGGTGGCAAGTCGCGTCTTCAGAAGGCCGCTCCCAAAGAGCAGACCGATCATGCTTCCAGCGGCCCCGAGTCCCAGTGCCAGTGCGAGGTCCGTGAGCCGGACCGTCGGTGTGGCGGCGAAGGTGAGGATGGCTGAGAGCTTCGGGCCTCCGAGCAGCGAGTAGACGGCCCATCCCGTCGCGCCGGCGCCGAGTCCCGCAACGATCTTCGTCCTGCTGATGTTCAGCGATTTGGGACTGATCAGCTCGGCAGCCAGTAGTGCCCCGACTGGAGCAGAGCCGAAGAACGCGGCGAACGCCCCGGCCACGCCCGCGTAGGCCATGGTCTGAACCTGTTTCGGATCCACCCTCAGCCGATCTGCTACGAACGTTCCTATGCCGCCGTTGATGTCAGTGAGTGCGGCCTCGGGGCCGACGACCGCCCCAGACCACAGCGACGTCAGGGCGAATGCTGCACCGGAAAGCAGATGGCGATAGCCGATACGGCCCTCGTGATCGTATTCGGCCTCGGCCTCGCCGAGATCGAACGGGCGCCTCCCCACGATTGCGACGATCACTGTGGCCAGGAGTGACATCAGGACAACGACCGCAACGGCCGGAACCCACGCTGGAAGTTGGGGTGCCATGTCAGGGAGGTCATGCCACAGAAGCGTCATGCCGAGGTGATCGAGAGCGAGGAACGCCCACGTCGTCAGTCCGCATAGCGCACCGATGGCTATGGCGATAAGCGAGAGCCGAAGTGCGGCTCTCGCAGCAGTGACACTGTCCACGCTGGAGTCGGGCATCTTCGAACCCCTTCGGAGTCTTCCTCAACGCGGGCGCTAGGAACGGCCTGACGCTGTCAGTATCCGCCAACGAGAAACGCTACCAGTCGACTTCCGGTCTTCTTGGCTACGGCAAAGCGTTGATCGCGCTCACCCGTGCGATTATGTAGCCTGAGCGATGTCAATTGGAGGAGGAGTCGGTGAGCAGACGAGGGCGAAGGATCGCGACACTGGTCGTTCTTGTCGTCGTGGCGTGGTGCTATGCCTCGTCGGCCTTGGCCGCGCCCAAAGCGGTGGCGCCAGGTAATGCGAAGCCCGAGCAGTTCGCTCCTTCGGCCGGGTGTGGTTGTCACTCGGATCGCATCGCCGAGTGGTCCGCCTCTCTGCATGCCCAGGCGCTCGTAGACCCGGTATTCCTCGTGAAGCTCGACCAGGCGCAGAAGGAGACAAACGGCGAGGTAGGCGCATTCTGCCTGAAGTGCCACGGTCCTGTCGCGACGATGACTGGCGAGATTGGAAAGACCATGACCTTCGCCTCTGCCGAGGCGGTAGCGTGCACGTTCTGCCACCAGGTAGTCGGTCTCAAGGGCAGGCCCGGCAACGTCTCACATCTCGTCGAAGCCGACGGTACGCGTCGCGCTCAAATCGAGGAACCGGCCGCGCCTCATGCGGCCGCCTACTCATCGCTTCACGCGACCGCCGAGATCTGTGGTGGCTGCCACAACGTCGATCATCCGGCTAACGGGACGCATCTCGAATCTACCTATCGGGAGTGGTCAGAAAGCCCGTACGCGGACGAAGGCGTTGTCTGCCAGGACTGCCACATGAGCCACAGACCGGGCGAAGTGGGTCCGGCACCCGGGCAAGCGTGCAGCACGGGTCCCCAGCGCGAGCGGATATACCGCATGTCTTTCATAGGAGCGACTGTCGCTCAGGGCGACGCTGAGGGTGCAACGGCGTTATTGAAGAGTGCGGCCAAACTCGAGCTTGCGGTGCCGGAGATCGTCGCGCCGGGCGAGAACGCCTCCGCAACCGTCACGATCACCAATGTCGGGGCCGGCCACTATCTTCCGACTGGCCTCACGGAAGTCCGTGAGATGTGGCTTAGCGTGTACGCCGAGAATGACGAGGGGCAGCGGAACGAGATCGGACGCCACGACTTCGGAACCGAGCTCAAGGACGCGAAGGGCAATCACCCGGTAGAGATGTGGGAGGCGACCGGGATCTACTCGGATGACCGCATCCCGCCGCGCAAGTCCGTGGCCGAGACATTCAGCCTCGAAATGCCCTCCGACGCCTCTCAGGCCAAGGTCGTCGCGGTACTCAACTACCGCTCAGCCCCTGATGAGCTGGCACAACAGGCGCGCGTGGAGAACCCGGTGACCGAGATGGCGGTGTCGAGCGCTGTCGTCTACGGGTCGGAGCAGGCCAGAGCAGACGCACAGCAGGAGGCTGCCGAACAAGGGGCTTCGGGCGACGACGGAAGAGGCATGGGAGCGACCCCGTTGATCTTCGGCGGCGCAGTGCTTGCCGGCGCCATCGTCGTGGGTGTAATGGCAAGACGGAAGCGCCGAGGCTAGTCTCTCGTGCCTTCGTTTCTGAACTCAGGCCGCCTCCGCGGGTAAGATGGTTCGACCATTAAGCCCGCAGTCGAGGAGCAGTCGTGATCGGCATCAAGTCAGTACGTGACCCCCGTCGTCCTGAGGACGGCTACCGCATACTCATCGAGCCGAGGTGGCCGAGTGGCCTGCCCAAGGGCAAGGCCGGTGGAGTCGACTGGATCAAGTCGCTGTACCCGAGTCGCAACCTTCAGGGCTGGATGCAACGCAACCCGCGCAAGCTCTCCGGGTTCCGAGATAGCTACCTGCTGGAGCTGGCGCACAACGAAGCGGCGGTCGAGAAGGTCTGCCGACTGCATCGCGAGCGGGGCACTGTGACAATCGTGGCTCCGCCCGATGACGACACCTGGGGCATCTACGAGACTCTGGTGCAGTACCTACGAACGATGTGCGAGTGATCAGGCCAGCGTGGTCGAGGATTTCGGTTCTTGCGGTTGCCGACGGCGAGATTCATTCCCCCGCAAGGAGCGCGACGACTGCGGTTTGGGCAGAATGAAGTGTCGTGATGGAAATCACAGGAGAAGGTGCTCCCGGCTTGAGCGGTGTCGGGAGAGCGCCGATGATTGCTGAGAAAGATTCCGCTTGGGAGGTGGGTTATGCGTAAACCTGTATTGAGTGCCGTGTGCACCCTGCTTGTGCTCTCGCTGGCTCTTCCGGGGGCCGCATTGGCGAAGGGTGGCAATGAGCACCGTTCCCCCAAGGCCGCCGCGTCTAAGGCCGGCAAAGGCCAGTCCGTTGTAGGTTCGGCTGCTGCGGAAACGCCCAGCGAAGACTCCGTCACCGCAGGCAAAGGTGCCGCTAAGGAATCGCGCAAGGCCGCGAAGGCTGTCTCGAAGGTGACACGAAAGTCGACGAAAGCGTCCGAGAAGCAGGTTCGCAAGGCCGAGAAGCAGGCGCGGAAGGCCGAGAAGCAGGCCGCCAAGCAGCTGAGAAAGGCTGCGGCGGTGGGCGCCGCGCTGCAGTCGGCGGAGGCAACTGACAGCGACGAGCCCTCAGCCAGTGCGGAGACGAGTGTCGGGCCGGGCATCGCCAATGCGATGACCCGCATCACGGCCAACCTCGAGAAGTCGCTGGCGAAGATCGCCGAGGGCAAGAAGAAGCAGCTCCCGCCAGGTCTCGTCCGTGTCTGGCTCAAGTTCGCATCCTGGCTCGGCATCGATGAAACCACGCGCCCCGGCTACGTGGCGCCCGAAGATCCTACCGTGACTGTTGAGCCGACCCAGACAGTCGAGCCCACAGAAACGGTTGAGCCGACGGAGACCGTCGTACCGACGGACACGGTTGAGCCGAGCGACACGGTGCTTCCGTCAGGGGTACCGAACCTGTAGGCGCGCCTCTCCAAGTGTGTTGACGATTCGAGCGGCGC
>DATHUB010000252.1:0-1894 GCA_035462695.1 Coriobacteriia bacterium
GTTGAGGTTTGCGCTTGTCGGCGAGTTCGGCTCTCGCTTGGGGCGGGTCAAGGTCGCGAAGTCGCTTGATGCGGGCGCCCCGGAGGCGCGGCAGCGCGCAGCCACCTTCGAGATGCGCGGGGGCGTGACCGACCAGGACTTGTGCAGGGCGCTCCTGGCGCTCTACCGGCTGGACGACGACCCCGAGGCCGGTAGCTTCTGGATCACGGTGTTGCAGCCCGATCGCGGAATGTCGTACGAGTCTTTGAGCTGGGAGCCGGAAGCCGGGCGCCTGACCCGACACACGGGTCGCGGCCAGGGGTGCGAGTGCATGGTCACCACCTTCCTCGATGGGGGGCAACACGCATGCGCCTTCAGCCTAACGCCCGATCGCGAGATCTCCACGGGGGTCGATGTGTCCGCGCTCAAGCGCTACGCCTCGGGTGCGCCTGTCGAGTGGGATGATGCGGAGGACTGAGCCGCAGGCCCGTTGGCCCAACAAGCGCTTCCAGCTGACGCGCCACCTTAGATTACACTCGGAGTCACGGGCGCGCACCTGAGGCGCCAGAACGCTAGGCGGAACGAGGGCGGCGAGGATTGAGCGCGACGATTACCGTATCGGATGACTCGATCGTGGTGAGCGGTCGCACCCGCCCCAGCCGTGGAGTAGTAACCGGTTTTGCGGTTGCAGGCGTTCTCTCTGTTGTCCTGGGTCTGTTGATCGCGTTCTGGTGGCGCGACGTAGGGGACGGTATCGGCTTCGGCTACGCGGCGGCCATTCCCGTTGCTTGTCTCCTTTGGGCATCCTTCTTCGCATTCGGCAATGAGTTCATCGTCGTCAGGGGGCGGCAGCTTCGCCACGAACTCAGGGTGCTGGGTGTTCCGGTTTGGCACGGGTCCTACGATCTCCTGCGAGTTCGCGGGCTTCTCAGTCCCTCCACAGATTGCGCTCGCGTCTCCAGCCTGGTCGACATGACGCGTAGCGTTTCCAGCCCCGCCCCTCGGCTCAAGTTCTGGTACGAAACCCGCATCGAGTCCGTCGGATGGTCGCTGTCTTCGATCGAGGCGGACATGCTCGCGGCCGAGCTCCTCTCCTACGAGTCACGGCTGCGTGAGTCACTGCACCTGGCGCCCTACAGCAGCCTCTCAGACATGAGCGTTTGGACACCCGAGCGGATGTCACTCATAGGCAGCGGCCTTGTAGACTCGGAGGCCGATCGGCGCGGACGCTTCATCGGCCCTTAGTCGCCGTGTCGGTCTAACAAGCGCATCGGCCTGATGGCGCACGGTAGAATCGCACCGAGAGCGCGTGAGCGCGGCTCCTGCGAGCGACGTTAGACCGACGAGATGGACTGGGAGCGGCTGCGCACGACGACTGGGTAGTCGAAACGAAGGGAATGTGATGATCGACTCGGCAGTACTGACGGGTCAGAGCAGCTTCCGACGCACCGTTCCTTCGAAGTGGCCGCTCGCGGCCCCACTCGTCCTTCTGGGTGTGGCCCTCGTCTTTCGAACACTCGACATCTTCGTACTTCGCCTGGACGAACAGATCGGCGAGATCATCTTGTCCAAGTCCCTCGGATTCATCCTTGTCGTGGCGTACACGTGGTGGGTGGGTGAAACGCTGGCGGCCATGGGCCTGCACAGCCGCAGGATTGCAGCCGCGTTGTCGATTGGGGCCGGCCTCACGGGCGCCGCGTTCGTAATCGCGGGCATCATCCAAGCCGTGACGCTGTCCGCAGGCGACCATTTGACTATCGCGGCCACGGACCCGAAAACGGGCATGGCGGGTGGTGCCGGATTCGCGGTTCTGCTCATCGTGGGGAACGTGATCAACGCGTTCATGGAGGAGGGCTTGTTCCGCGGCATCATGCTGCCTCACTTCCTTCAACGCTTGCGGTTCCCTGCGGCCAAC
>DATHUB010000253.1:0-3357 GCA_035462695.1 Coriobacteriia bacterium
CGCGCTTGCTGGTACTGACAACGTCGAGATCGCGAAACTGATGAGTGCGCAGCTCGCGCGACGTCGAGTCGTCGACGAGATCCCGCTGGATCAGGCGGTTGGGCTGCTGTCGGGCCAGACCCAAGCAGCGGTCGTGCAAGCGCTCGACGATGGGGCGATGCTCTCTCTCGGTGCCGGAGAGGCCGGCATGACCTGGCCCGCTCTGCGCACCGCGTTGGCGCGTCGCGGCCGGATCGTCGAGCCGCGGACCCTCTCGGCCGAGGTTCGTTGGACGCTAGCGGTGCATGAAGCCGGACACGCGCTCGTCGGGGCGGTTCTGTTTGAGCCAGCGGCCCTGATGTCGATCAGCATCGACCCGCAGTCCATCCGTGGCGGGGGCAATACCGCCTGGTCTTTCGAGGCCCTCGATGCACATGTCATCACTGGCGAGCATCAACTGAGCCGGGCGATGGTGGCACTGGCTGGCATGGCCGCCGAGCGCGAGATCCTCGGAGCGGCGGGCATGGGCAGTGGCCATGACGTCGACGCGGCCACGACGGCGGTCATGACGCAGATTCGGTATGGCCTCGCGGCCGAGTGGGGAGTGCTGGGGCTTGACGCAGTGACGACCGACGATCGGGCCGAGACCCTGCGGGCCGAGTTCAACGCGCTGATGCGGCAGCGGCTGGCCGCCTGCCAGCGACGCAGTGAGGAGCTTGTGCGACAGCACACCGGGCCGATAGTAGCGCTGGCCCAGCGCATCGACGAAGCCGGCCAGCTGGCGGGTGAGGAGCTCCAATCTGCACTCGCCCTTGCGCTCACCCAGGTCCGGCAATGAGTCCGGAGCGCTCGGCCGAAGGGGGATGGTTGGGTGCGATCAGCGACGAGGTCGAGCGGGAGGCTGTGGCTTGGCAGACCGCGCTGGAGAGTGCGCAAGACGGCGCATCACTGATTGAGCTGCTATGTGACTGCTCGCGCTTCGGCAATCTCGAATGGGACGCTGGCGACGCCGACCACCACCACTGGCGCTGCACAGCCGGCATGTTCGAGTACTGGTGCGCGCGGAACCCTACCGCGGCCGCGATCTGGCTGGACTCCTTGGCCGCGGACCCGCCAGCCCCACCGGTCTGGTAGGCGAGTGGGTGTCCGATGAGGAGTCGCCGAACCAGACGAACGGACAGTCTGGGCGGATAGGACCACCGGTGGCCGGCGGCGGTTGGGTCAGGCCGGCTCGCCGCATCCCGAGCGGCCCGTCGCTCGAGCGGTTGGCTGCGGTGATTGCCGTAATGATCGTGGAGGATCGCGCGCTGGGAGGCGGCGAGGCTCCGGCTGCGGCGGAGTCAGCGGCGCAGCTGAATGGCTCGCCTCCCTTGACGCCGTGGTCAGCCCGCCGAGCGTCCGCCGACGGTGAGACCTGCAGAGATGCTGCGGTGGCCGCAGACGGAGCACACCACCCATGTCAGAGCGAGTAAGCCGATCAGAGCTGCGGGAGCGAACGCGGGCAGCGCTGCGTAGCGAGTGGGAGCGCTATGCGGGGAACTTGCCGCCGCACGCCGCGCAGTGGCCGCATGGAGCTGCTTACATCCGCGAAAGCGGGGCGAACTCCATGGTGGCCGATGCGCCGACCACTCAGTTGACCAGCACGCTTGGGCTGCTTGCGGCCGAGAAGGTCTATGTGCCATGGGAGCACGTCTTCTTCGAGGATGTCTCGGCCTCGGAGATGGCCAGTCGGCTGGTGTTTCAAGGGCTGATCGATCGAGCGCGCAACGGTGAATTCGTGGTCATCGGCGCCTACATGAGCAATCGGCTCTTTCGCAACGCCGAAGAGGCGTCGGTCGTCAAGCGTGAGCTCCGAAAGCTCGGTGTCCGCTTGGCATGGACGGGCAAACTGGACCTTGACCCCCGCGATCCCATGACGTGGAGCATGGAGAAGACGGTCGACATCAATGACGAACTGCACTGTCGGCAGACCGGGTGGTACGTGGGCCGTGCCTACGAGCGGAAGAGCCGGCGAGGAGAGCCATCTGCCAAGGTGCCCGAGATGTGGAGCTCAGTCGAATGGGCGCCGGGCCTGCGCGGTGGTCGGGCGGGCCGCCCCATCCGGTGGGAGCTCAACCAACCCTTTGCTGATCATGTTCGTCAAGGTGCCCGCAAGCTCCTCGACGGCGCGTCCTCCCGCCAGCTGGCGGCTTGGTCTCGTGAGCAGGGAGTGCGCACCCCGGGCAACCGACCGCTTAGCAACGAATGGTGGCGGCGGCAACTGAAGAACCCAAAGATCGCTGGCTTCCAATACGCCAGCGAGTACATGGGCTACAAGCCGGGCAAGGAATCGCCGCCGCGCAAGCCGCTCGCCGAGCGTGAACTTGTGCCGTGCGTGTTGCCACCTTTGATCAGCTGGGAGGAGTACAACCAAATCCAAGCCACGCTACGCCAACGCCGGCGCGCCCCGATCGTGCGGCCGAGCTACCAGATCGATTTGCTGAGTGGAGTCGCGTACGACGCTTCGTGTGGTCACCGCATGTTCATCCGCCATCGGAACAAGGCCACTGGCGAGGTGTTCATGCAGTGCAAGGCCGACCGGGACGAGGACCGCCACGCGCAGGCGTTCCGTATCGGAGAGGCGGTCGATTACGTCGATCAGCTCATCGGCGGCCTGCAGTTCGAGGACGAGGCACTCATCGGCCGGATCGAGGCCGAACTCGAACGGCTCAGGGAGAAGCCGGAGGGGCCAGCTCGCCAATCATCGCCGGAGGCGATGCAGCTGCGAGCCGCGCTGGCGGCGCTCGATGGAGAGCAGTTCGTTGAGCTGCGTGCCGGCCTTGAACAACGCTTGGTCCTGCTCGAGGCGCCTGCTCCGCGAGCGGTTGACACGCCCGCGCGTCGCTTTGCCGTGGCTGTAGCGGACCTGCGCGACTGGAAGCAGATCTGGGGCAGGGCGAGCCTGGAGCGGAAGAACGAACTGCTGCGAAGCGCCGGCCTCAAGGTGTTCATCGAGCGTATTGAGCCGCCAATGAACAAGGGGCGACGACACAACCCAAATGCCAAGAAGCGGCATCAGTCGACGCCGCCGTTCTGCCGAGTGGTCCGCATCGAGGCGGAGGTTCCGGAGTTCGCCCTGGCTCTAGCCTCAGGTCTCACTTGTGAGGATTCGCCACACAATACGAGTGTTGCGTCGCAGATGTCCGCAAGTCGACAGCCGGTGATTGAGCTCAGCCGGAGCCACCGATGGGTCCTCGGAGCCGTCTGGCTTGATCACGGTGGACTCGCCGCGGCCGCCTGAGTGGTCTGCCGCCGACCGCCCGACCTACGGGCGGCTCGTGTAGTCCTTGACGGCCAGCCCGAGGGCCTCGGTCGATGCTCTCAACTCTCTGACGTACT
>DATHUB010000254.1:0-1508 GCA_035462695.1 Coriobacteriia bacterium
GCTTGGCTCTCAAGCGATCCGTAGAGGCGATCGGCGATCTCCATGGGGCGCTTACTCATAGCGCAGCGCCTCCACCGGGTTGAGATTCGCGGCATGCCAGGCCGGATAGAGCCCGGCAAGCGTGCCGAGGCCGACAGCGAACACGAGCGAGCCAATGAGCAGCCGCGTTGTCACAAGGAAGAGCGCGTTGCCGCTTACGGCGCCGGCGGCGTTCCCGCCCGCCGTGACGAGCAGGCCGAGTGCGAGCCCCGCCAGGCCGCCGATGAGCCCGATCACCGCCGACTCGGCGAGGAACTGGGCCATGACCTGGAAGTTGCTCGCGCCGATGGCCTTGCGAACGCCGATCTCACGGGTTCTCTCGGCGACCGACATCGTCATCGTGTTGATGACCGACAGACCGCCGACCAGCAGAGAGATGGCGGCCACGGCGTAGATGATCGAGGTGAAGATCTGGAGCGGCTCCTTGACGGAGCGTTCGAACTCGAACGGCGTCATGGCATCCACGTTGTCGATCTCCCGCTCGATGCGCCGAGCGACCACCTCCGGGCGTTCTCCGGGCTCAAGGTACACCGCGAAGCTCGAGACGATCGACTTGGGGTCGACCGAGTCCTGGAGGGCGTCCGGCAGATCGCTGTGCACGATCTTCTGGGCGTCCTCCATGCTCATCACAACAGCGTTGTCGGGAGCGGTGAGTGTCTTCTCCAAGATCCCGATGACCTGATAGCGCTCGCCGCGGACCTCGACGTGCCCACCCACATGACCGTTGAGTTTCGTCACGATGTCGGAGCCCAGAACCACCATGCCGACATCGGTATTCTTCAGTTCGCGCCCCTCGCCGATGTTGGTTTCGAAGGTCTCGAGGCCCTTCGAGCGTCCATCCTCGGCCTGGATCGTAGCCGGGGTGCCGAAGTTCACGGCGGCGAGTTCGTCGTCGAGCAGCGCTGAGGCGGAAGCGCTGGCGCGCGCGACGCCTGGAAGGTGCTCGATCTCGCGCAGCATGGTCACTTTGAGCGGCGCGGCCATCAGCCCCGAGATGCCGCCTTCGCCTTGGACTACGACCTTGCCCGCGTAGTATTTCATGCCGCCGTCGACGAGCAGCGTCAGCTTCTCGGCGAGTGCCCCCATCACGACCAGCGAGAAGACGCCGATCGATATTCCGAAGATCGTGAGAAACGCGCGCAGTTTCCGCCGAAAGATGTTTCGTAGGATTCGCAGCGCAAATACCCCCTCCGTTTGCAGCATCAACATCCGATGATAGCGCCAATCCGAGGGGTAGTGAATGCGGCTAACGCGGACAGGCGTAGCGATGCGCCTTTGCAGCGATACTCAGCTCGATCTAGAAGAGGGTGCCTGTCTCGAAGTCCCGACCGCCGGACTTGCCTGCCGAGTCCGCCTCCCCTGCGGGCGCTCCCGTGGGAACGCCGGACTCACGCGGAGCGACCAGCTCGCCGAGGATCTCGGCCATCTGACGCGCATTTGTTGGCGCGTAGTCGTACTTGCAGTTGTTG
>DATHUB010000255.1:0-2464 GCA_035462695.1 Coriobacteriia bacterium
CAGGTAGTCGTTGTAACCGAGGATGACCAGTGCTCGGCAATCGTCGCATAAGTCCAAAACGGCGGGAGTGAATAGCGTCCATGCAAGTTGGAGCGTCAGGAACAAGAGGAGCGCCGCAGCGATCCACAAGCGATCGAGGGACGATCGCAGGCGACCGTCGGGGTAGGTCAGCACCAGGATCCCCAGGACCGCGAACGGGAGCCCCGGCGGGAGTGAAGCCCATATCCCTAGGCTGACGAACGCCGGGACCGGAACCGCCTGGAGACCTTTGAGCAGGATGGCGGCGGCGATTACGACCATCAACGGCCCGAGTCGGTTACCAGGTCGCCGATGCCACGCCACGATGCCCGCCACGCCGAACGCCACGGCCGGCAGCATCTCGCGAGCGATCTCCTGTGGCGTGTACCCCCTCCTGTCCACAGTCACATACGTTGGATCTGGTGGAAGGTTCAGGAACCCGGCGAGCGACAGGACGAAGAGGGCGGCGAGAGCGGAGCCTGCGAGCAGGATACGGCGCCTGACCATCACGCGCCACCCAGAATCGCCCTGAGGCGCGGACCGGAAAGCTCCGCCTTTGACACGAAGCCGAGGGCATGGGTATGGCCGATGACGTCCCCGAAGTCGGACGCGTCGCGGCTGGACACGAGGAGAACCAATGGCGGCGAGGCGAGGCGGGCCATATGCTCGGCGACGGCGAAGCCGCTCATATCGGGGAGCATCACGTCCAACAGGACGAGGTTCGGTCGCAGCTCCTGCGCCGCCGTCACTGCACTTGCGCCGTCGGCTGCTTCCCCGACCACCGTAAAGCCCTCGAACTCGAGCAGCGAGCGCGTCCAAGATCGAAAGCCGGCATGGTCGTCGACGATCAGGACGGTCTGCTTCACCGCTCGATGGTGTCATCGAACCACACAGCGGTCCTCAGGGCCAGCCCTGAACTCAAAGTCGGTGCGCCCTCCGATGGATTGCCGATCCACTGGTCCTACGGTGCTCGCAGAGGCTCACCCGAGCCGGTATCAGGAGGATCACCGTCATGACCCAGATGGAGCATGTAGACCGCCGAACGACGGTGCTGGTCTCGGCAGCCGTCGCGCTCGTCGTTTCGCTCGCCATCACGATCTCCGGGATGCTGATCATCCCCCAGCTCACCAGTACGCCGGCCTCGGAGGGCGTCGACCGATACGCAGAGGCGGGACGCGCGTGGCAGGTGCAGCGGGAGCTGGAGAGCAGCCACTTCCGCAATCGTCTCCATGCCCTGGCGCAGGGCGAAGCCGAGTGGCAGCTGCGCTACGACCAAACCAATCCGAACCGGTGAGACAGCAGACGCGAACCGCCCGCGCGCTCATGGGAAAGCGCGCGGGCCCGGACGAGGACGGCAACAAGTTCTGGCTGGACTTCCTGACGCGCGGGCCGTCGATAGAACTCCGCCTGAGAAAGGTGTTGACCCACCTGCCTGGGGGCCCCCGCTGCAAGCTGTGCGCGGCGCCATTTAGTGGGATCGGAGGGCCGATGATGCGTGCCATCGGCAAGCGACCGTCGAATGTGAGCCCGTCGATATGCCAGACCTGCGTCTCGTTTCTTCAGAGCCACCGCGGCGGCGCCGAGGTCCCCTGCAGCCTGCTATTCGCCGACATCCGCGGCTCGACCACCATGGCCGAGCGGATGACCCCAACCGAGTATCGCGCTATCGCTGCCCGCTTCTACGCGACCGCCACCAAGGCGGTCTTCAGCCACGATGGTGAGCTGCACCAATTCGTCGGCGATCAGCTGGTGGCGCTCTTCATCCCGCTGCTGGCCGGTGAGCAGCATGCTGCGCGTGCCGTTGAGACGGCGCTTAGTCTTCTTCGGGAGACTGGTCACGCAGATGCCGGAGGCCCATGGCTGCCTATCGGTGCCGGAGTTCACACCGGTCCCACCTGGCTCGGGGCGGTTGGCGACGACGACCACGTCGACTTGAGCGCCTTCGGCGACTCGATGAACATCACGGCTCGCCTCGCTTCCACGGCACGAGCCGGGGAGATCCTCGTGACGGCAGAGGCGGCAGCGGCTGCGCGGCTCGATTCAGGGTGGGAGCGCCGCCAGCTGGCGCTCAAAGGAAGACACGCACCAACTGAGGTAGTCAGCCTGCAGGTTCCGGCACCTACGTGAGCGACCGGCGTTCTCCGCCACGGGCGGCGGCGAGTACGAATCCCGGAACTCGACCTGTCCCAAACCGGCCAGACTGTGAGCTACGGACTTATCCGATGGATTCGATCGATGCCAGGAGGAGCCCGATGCCCGACAGAACCGCGCGACAGCAGGCGACCGTGGCGACGATGATCGACATCGCCGCGCAGATGGCGATGCAGACCCAGCGCATCGCGCGACGTGACGTCGTTGAGGTAGGCGAGGTGGAGCTGACCGACGAGGAAGACGCCAAACTCGGCGACGCCCTCTTGCATATCGAGCAGGCGGTGGGAGACCTCCG
>DATHUB010000256.1:0-2598 GCA_035462695.1 Coriobacteriia bacterium
GCGTGAAGCGGAGGTGCGGATCGGGCAGGGCGAGACGGTGGGCAAGATCTGCCGGAGCCTCGGGATCTCGGAGCAGACGTACTACAAGTGGCGGCGCGAGTACGGCGGCCTGAAGCTCGATCAGGCGAAGCGGCTCAAGGAGCTGGAGCGGGAGAACGAGCGGTTGAGGAAGGCCGTCTCTGAACTCACGCTCGACAAGCTGATCCTGAAGGAAGCCCTCACGGGAAAATACTGAGCCCTTCTCGGAAGCGAGTGTGCGTTGATCACGTACGCTCGCATCTTCCCGTATCGGAGCGGCGTGCGTGTGCGGTCGTCGGACAGTCGAGGGCCACGCAACGTCGAACACCGAAGGTGCGCGATGACGAGGCTGCGCTGACCGAGGCGATCATTCGTCTCGCCAAGCAGTATGGCCGCTACGGCTATCGGCGCATCCGAGCGTTGCTCGTTGCCAAAGGCTGGCGCGTTAGCGTCAAGCGCGTCTATCGCATCTGGCGCCGGGAAGGGCTGAAAGTACCAAAGAAGCAACCGAAACGCGGCCGCCTTTGGCTCAACGACGGATCGTGCATCCGTCTCAGACCGGAGCGGCCCAACCATGTGTGGAGCTACGACTTCGTGCAGGATCAGACCGAGGACAAGCGATCGTTTCGGATGCTCACCGTGATCGACGAATACACGCGGCGCTGCCTGGCGATCGTCGTGGCGAGACGCTTGCGATCGGATGACGTCCTCCACTGCCTGACCGATCTCATGAGCGAGCACGGCCCGCCGGAGCACATTCGTTCGGACAATGGCCCTGAGTTTGTCGCCAAGAGTGTGCGCTCGTGGCTCGGCCGGATCGGCGTCAAGACGCTCTACATCGAACCAGGATCACCGTGGGAGAATGGCTATTGCGAGAGCTTCAACTCCAAGCTCCGCGACGAACTTCTGGCCAGTGAGCAGTTCTCGACGCTCCATGAGGCACAGGTTTTGATCGAGCGATGGCGACGGCATTACAATACCGTCAGGCCGCACTCGTCTCTCGGCTATCGACCACCCGCCCCGGAGACGATCTTGCCGTCAGCATCCGATCTCGCCTACGCTACGCTCCGGCCAGACCAGATGCTGGCCAATGGCGGCCCGACTCTAACTTAATTCCTGGTATCGCAACTAGGGGCAGGCCACAGGCAGTGGAGGACGATACGTACGGTATCTTTCGCACAATTGATTGAAGGCTGGCGGCCCCGACTCGGGCTTTTCTGGTGATTGCGAAGTCAACCCGAAGAGCCAGAGAAGGAAGCCACCATGACGACCGAGGATACGCCGATTCCAGGCGCGCTCAACAACGTGATCCGGATCGATGACGAGCGGATCAAGGGACATCTGGACCGGGTCGTGCGCGGCACGGTTGAGGAGACGCTGAACTCGCTGCTCGATGCCGAAGCCGACCGGCTGTGCAATGCTCAGCGCTACGAGCGCACCGAAGCGCGTCGCGACACCCGCGCCGGCCACTACGAGAGGAGCCTCGAGACCAAGGCCGGCGAGGTGACGCTGAAGGTGCCGAAGCTGCGGCGCCAGACGTTCGAGACGGCGATCATCGAGCGCTACCGGCGGCGCGAGGCCTCGGTCGAAGAGGCTCTGATCGAGATGTATCTGGCCGGCGTCTCAGTGCGCCGCGTCGAGGACATCACCGAGGCGCTGTGGGGCACGCGCGTGTCGCCGTCGACGGTTTCGGATCTCAACAAGAAGATCTACGCGACGATCGACGCGTGGCGGAACCGCCCGATCGAGGGCGAGCATCCGTATGTCTATCTCGACGGCATCGTGATGAAGCGCACGTGGGCGGGCGAAGTGCGGAACGTGTCGCTGCTTGTCGCCATTGCTGTAAATGCCGAGGGATATCGCGAGATTCTCGGCATCGTGGAGGGCGCGAAGGAGGACAGGGCGGGCTGGTCCGGCTTCCTGAGGCACCTGAAGGAGCGCGGACTGAAGGGCGTGCGGCTGATCATCTCCGACGCCTGCATCGGGCTTGCCGAAAGCGCGGCGGAGTTCCTCCCCGATGCCGGCTGGCAAAGATGCGTCGTGCATTTCTACCGCAACGTGTTCTCCCACGTGCCGCGTCCGAAGATGCGCGAGGTGGCGGCGATGCTGAAGGCGATCCATGCGGCTGAGGATGTGCAAGCGGCACGCGAGAAGGCAGGCCAGGTCGTCGCCAAGCTGCGCGACCAGAAGCTAACCCGCGCTGCCGAGCTCGTCGCGACGTCGATCGATGAGACGTTCGGTTACTACGCCTTCCCCGAGGAGCACTGGCGCAGGATCCGAACGAACAACCCGCTGGAGCGCATCCTGCGGGAAATCCGGCGGCGTACGCGCGTCGTTGGCGCGTTCCCCGACGGGCAATCGGCGCTGAACCTGGCCGCCGCCCGGCTCAGACACGTCGCCGGCACCGAATGGTCGACCAAGAGGTATCTCTCGATGGACCTGCTGAAGGATCACCAATCCACCAACGCCACCGCCTGAGCCCGATCGGTGAGCCGCTCAGCCGAAATCGAAAGTGCGAAAGAATCTGGACACGACCCAGGCGTGCCTCGATCTCGCGCAAGACGACAAGCCCGCCATCCG
>DATHUB010000257.1:0-4378 GCA_035462695.1 Coriobacteriia bacterium
TCGAGAGCAACATCGACCACATCTCGCCCGAGGCCGCCGCCTTCGCGATCGAGCAGCTTCTTGCCGAAGGCGCGCTCGACGCGTGGACCTCCCCAGTCGTCATGAAGAAGGGTCGCTCGGCGTTCACCTTCTCGCTGCTGACGAGCTTCGACCGTGCCGAGCACTTCGCCGAGCGGATCGTGGTGCTCACCGGCACTCTGGGCGTCCGGCGCCGAGACCTGCAGCGATTCGTCGCGGAGCGTGCGGAGCGGAGCCTGGAGACGCCCTACGGACTGGTCCGCTACAAGACCGGTGGTGGATACGTGCGGCCGGAGGCGGACGACGTGACCCGGATCGCCTCGCTTGAAGGACGCAGCTATGACGACGTCGAGTCGGAGCTGTTGGATCTGCTCGGCGAGGACGAATAGCAGCTCAGCCAGAGGCCCTCGCAGGTATCGCTCACCGACTGTCGAAGTGAATCATGTTAAGGATTCTTCGACTCGGACGGTCCCAATATGAGCATCATCGACGAGGGCGGAACCATCGACCGGCACGAACAGGTCGAGGCGGTCCTTCGCGCTACCAACGACGGGCTCCTCGTACTGTCGCCAACCGACGAGATCACGCTCGTGAACCCGGCGGCCCTCCAGATGCTCGCTGTGTCTGAGGAGGAGCTGCTGCACCGGCGCGTCTCCGTTGAGGAACTTCTCGGCATCGAGAACGATTCGACTCCGGGCTCCTCGGCGACCTGCAAAGACATCATGGACTGCGGGCTGAGTGAGTGCCCCGCCTTCGCCTCGGAAGACGTGCGCTGCTGGCTCATGAACGGCACGCTCTGCGACGGTCCGGACAAGCCGAGCCCGTTCGCGGAGAAGCAGACTCGGTGCGTGGAGTGCGAGACCCACAAGGCGCTCGCGACTCCTTTCGACCCGCTCTGCGTCGAGCAGCACGACCTCGACCTCGAGCGCGGAGGACAGCGGCTCGTCCTCAAGGTTCGCGTAAGTCCGATAGCGGACAGCCGAGGCAGTTTCATCGGGCGAGTCGTCGCGCTACGGGACATCACCGCCGAGGACGAGATCGCCCAGATGAAGAACGAGTTCGTCTCGACCGTGAGCCACGAACTGCGCACGCCCCTCACGTCCATCAAAGGCTATGTAGACCTTATTCTCGACGGCGATGCCGGTGAGGTGAACGAGATCCAACACGAGTTCCTCTCGATCGTGAAGGAGAACTCCGACCGCCTGGTGCAACTCATCAACGACATGCTGGACATATCGCGCATCGAGTCAGGCCGGGTGCACCTCAAGGTCGAGGCTCAGGACGTCGAGGATCTCGTCGCCGGCGCCGTAGACAGCTTCCGAGCCGTTATGACGCAGAGCGGCCGAAGCATCCAGGTCGACGTCCCCGACGACCTTCCCTTCGTGATGGCCGACCCGGACCGCGTCCGCCAGGTGCTCATCAACCTCATCAGCAACGCGGTGAAGTACTCACCACAGGGCGGCGATGTCTTGGTGGCCGCGAAGAGCGAGAACGGAGTCGTGAAGTTCACGGTTTCCGACGAGGGCCTCGGCATCAGCCGCGAGGACCAGATGCTGCTGTTCACGAAGTTCTACCGCGTGGACTCGGCGCTGACACGAGAGATCGGCGGCACCGGACTGGGGCTCTCGATCTGCAAGAGCATCATCGAGCTGCTAGGCGGTGAGATCGGCTGCGACAGCGTCTCCGGTGAAGGCTCCACCTTCTGGTTCAAGCTACCCGCCGTGCCCGCGGAAGCCATACGTCTACCGCAGATCACCGGGCCTGAAGGCCAAGAGGGTATCGTGCTCGTCGTCGACAGCGACATCGAGGTCGCCGCGCTCATCGAGACCTACCTGCGACGCCGGGGCTTCGACGTGCTGATAGCGCACACTGCCGAGGACGCCATGGCGCTGGCGGTCGCCGCACGACCCGACGTGATCACTCTCGACGTCATCCTCGACAGCGGTGATGGTTTCGACTTGCTTCAGCGCCTCAAAGAGCACCCGGAGACCTCCGAGATACCCGTCGTCGTGCTCTCGATCGTCTGTGACGAGGGACGTAGCTGCCGCTTCGACGCGGCAGACTATCTCGAGAAGCCGATCGACCAGAAGCGGCTGCTCGATATCGTCGGCACCCTTGTCGGCTCCGAAGACTCTCCGTTGGTGCTCGTGGTCGATGACGATCGCAGCGTAGTCAGCATGCTCACCGAAACGCTTCGCCGCCGAGGATTCGCGGTGGCCAAAGCGCATGACGGCACGGAGGCCCTGAGTGCGATCGAGCAGCGACGCCCGGACCTCGTTCTTCTCGACCTGAAGATGCCGAAGATGGACGGCTACGAGGTCATCCGGCGCGTGAAGACTCACCCGGAATGGGGCGACATCCCAATCGTTGTCATGACTGCACATCCGATCGACCATGCGCACGTCGACATCCTCGCGCAGACCGAGGCGCGTATCTCCAAGCCCCTCTCCCCCGGTGACATAGCGGCACAGGTGGAGCAGCTGCTTGCCGGAGTATCGATGGAATCGGAGGCTTCATGACGCGCATCCTCGCCGTTGATGACGAGCCCCATATCCTGCGCCTGGTCTCGTTTTCTCTGACGGCGCGCGGCTTCGAAGTCCTTGAGGCGACTGACGGTCTTGCGGCGATCGAGACCGCCGAACGCGAGCACCCCGACCTGATCCTGATGGACGTCATGATGCCGGTGCTCGACGGCTACGAAGCGTGCCGCCGAATCAAAGCGAATCCGGAGACGACCGACATCCCCATCGTGATGTTGTCGGCAAAGAGCCAGAAGGCGGAGCAGGCCGTGGGCCTCGAAGCCGGGGCTCTCGACTACATCACCAAGCCGTTCACCCCGAAGGATCTCGTGGAACAGGTCCGAGGGTTCTTGGGCGAGACCCCCTAGCAGCGCAACCCGAAGGGAGCGGAAGGAAACATGGCACTGATCCTAGCGGTGGACGACGAGCCTTCAATCCTCAAACTCGTTACAGCCACGCTCGAGGCCCGAGGCCACGAGATGATCAGCGCGGATAACGGGCTCGAGGCCCTCGCCGCAGCGCGCTCCCGGAAGCCCGATCTGATCCTGCTCGACATCATGATGCCGGGCATGGACGGCAACGAAGTCCGCAAGCGACTGCAGGCCGATCCGGCGACCAAGGACATCCCGATCATCCACCTCTCGGCGGTAGGCGACTACCAGCAGCAGCTCACGGCCCTTGATAGCGGCTCGACCGATTACATCACGAAGCCGTTCACCCCCAAGGACCTCCAGCAGCGGGTTGCCGACATCCTCGATCCCGCGAAGCGGGCCGAGATGAAGCGGGAGCACGACCGCAAAGCCGGCAAGACCCGCACGATCGTAGAGATCATGCGGAGGCACGAGGACAAGTAGGCGGCCGGATCCCGCGCGCCAACGAGCCTCGTAATAAAACATAAGAAAACTGCGTCAATTTGACTGGAATCAAGCGGTTTCGGCACGCAACTCGCGATAGTTGCTACCGAGACCGTGCCTGCGGTCTCTTCATTCGTGCTCAAGGAGACCGTCGATGCGTTTCAACCCCTTCGGGTTGTTCCTGAACCCCCGCACGCGCCCTCGCGCCATCATCTGGGGCGGCGTGCTGCTTATCGGCTTCGTAATTATGTGGGCGGCCGGACTCATCCTCACGTCCACCGACTGGTTCTGTACGACGCCCTGCCACATCGTTCATGACGACAACACCGCCGCCTACCACCAGTCGACGCATGGCAAGGTGTCGTGCATCGCGTGTCATGAGCCGCTGGCGGCGAGTCCCCTGACGTTCACAATGATGAAGATCCACGTGCTGCCGGACCTGCCGGCAACGATCCTGCGCAAGTTCGAGATGCCCGTGAACGACGGGAGCTATGTGGCGCTCGAGATGCCCACCGAGCAGTGCACCCAGTGTCACAACCTGGACAACCGGGACGCTACGCCCACCCAGGGCATCCTCATCGATCACAAGATCCACGAGCAGCAGGGCATCACCTGCACCACCTGCCACAATCGGATCGCCCATCCCGAGGAAGACATCACCCTCGTGCTCGAGGGCAACCGCAAGCACGACAACTGGGCCAAGATGGACGGCTGCTTCCGCTGCCACTCGCCCGAGAAAGACGCCGAGGCACCCGGGACGTGCTCGTCGTGTCACACCGAGAAGTTCGACTTGGAGCCCGCCTCGCACAACGAGGACGGCTGGTACACGGAGTTCGGAAGGTCAAACGGACACGCGCGTGCGGCCATCGAGGAATCGGCATCGGTCGCCGAGGCTCTGAAGTTGGCGGACGAACGCGCGAAGGAGCACGGCGAGGAGGCCGAAACCGAGCAGATGAAGCCTTCCTCGGCGGTCAACTCGTGCTTCAC
>DATHUB010000258.1:0-2071 GCA_035462695.1 Coriobacteriia bacterium
GATCTCGGGCTGATAGCCCGCCTCGACGAGCGTGTCG
This sequence comes from Coriobacteriia bacterium, assembly GCA_035462695.1. Classification (GTDB taxonomy): domain Bacteria; phylum Actinomycetota; class Coriobacteriia; order Anaerosomatales; family PHET01; genus DATHUB01. The sequence goes on from DATHUB010000258.1 coordinate 38, forward strand.
AAGCCCGCTTGGATGAGGTGGGTGAGGCCGCCGCAGAGCACGACCTGCTCGCCGAAGAGGTCGGTCTCGGTCTCCTCTGAGAACGTCGTCTCGATGACGCCGGCACGCGCGCCGCCGATACCCCACGCGTAGCTCAGCGCGAGATCCATCGCCGTGCCCGACGCGTCCTGGTGGACGGCGACGAGGCAGGGCACGCCCGAGCCCTCGGTGTAGACACGGCGCACCATGTGACCGGGGCCCTTCGGCGCGATCATGATGACGTCGACGCCCTCGGGGGCGACGATCTGGTCGAAGCGAATGTTGAAGCCGTGAGCGAAGGCGAGGGCTTTGCCCTCGGTCATCGACTCATGAATGTCGGCGTAGTACACCTTCGCCGCCAACTCGTCCGGTACCAGCACCATGACGAGATCGGCCTCGGCGGCCGCCTCACGCGGCGTCATGACCTTGAGCCCGGCCTCGCGTGCCATGTCCCAGCTCTTCGAACCCGCGCGCAGACCCACGCGCACGTCTACGCCCGAGTCGTGCAGGTTGAGCGCGTGTGCGTGGCCCTGACTTCCATAACCGATCACCGCGACCTTGCGTGCCTTGATCAGGTTCGCGTCGCAGTCACTCTCGTAGTAGACGGTGGCCATCCTCGTCGCCTTCCTCCCACTCACGCCGTCCCCGGCGTCCGTTCACGTCGTTTGCCCTGCAGTACCGCTCGCCGAGAAACCCGTGGCTTCCGGCGCTTGTGCTAGATGCCCGTTAGCTCTCGCGTCCTCTCGAGAGCGCGATCTTGCCGGTTCGAGCCATCTCCTTGATGCCATACGCGCGGAACAGGTCTTCCATCGCATCGATCTTGTCGGTGGCGCCCGTCGCTTCGATGGTCACCGAGTTCTTTCCGACATCGACGATCTTGGCCCGGAATACGTTCGCGATCTCGATGATCTCGTGCCGCTTCTCGGGTGCCGCGTTGACCTTGAAGAGCACGAGTTCGCGCTCGACCGATTCGGACGGATCGAGGTCTTGTACCTTGATCACGTTGATGAGCTTGTAGACCTGCTTGGTGATCTGCTCGAGGGGCACCTCGGCTGCCGAGCACACGATCGTGATGCGCGACAGCGTCGGGTCCTCGGTCGTGCCGACCGCGAGCGAGTCGATGTTGAAGCCACGGCGGGCGAACAGCGATGTCACGCGCGTGAGCACGCCCGGCTTGTTCTCCACCACGACGGAGAGGGTGTGCACCATTACTCCCACACCTCCTCTAGCATCTCGTCGTCGAGCATCTCGGACACCGGACATCCGGGTACGCCGCCGAGCATCTCATCGATGCTCGCTCCCGGCGCCACCATCGGATAGACGCACTCCTCGCCTTCCACTCGGCAGTCCACGATCGCGGGACCGTCGAAATCGAAGGCGGCCTTGAGGGCCTGGTCGAGGTCCTTCGGGTTCGTGACGCGCACCCCGAAGCACCCGTAGGCCTCGGCGAGCTTGACGTAATCCGGCACGTCCTGCGGCAGGACGCTCGACGAGTAGCGGCGCCCGTAGAAGAGCTCCTGCCACTGGCGCACCATGCCGAGGTAGCCGTTGTTGAGGATGACGATCTTCACCGGGAAGCCGTTGATCTTGGCGGTGGCGAGCTCCTGGATGTTCATCTGGATCGAGCCGTCACCGGCTATGTCGACGACGAGCGCGTCGGGGCGGCCGGCCTGTGCTCCGATGGCGGCCGGGAAGCCGAAGCCCATCGTCCCGAGCCCGCCGGACGAGACCCAGCTGCGCGGCGTGCGCAGGGTGTAGTACTGGCACGCCCACATCTGGTTCTGGCCGACCTCGGTGGCGATGACGGTGTCCCGGTCTTTTGTGAGCTCGGAGACGCGCTGAACCACATACTGCGGCAGTAGCGACTCGGCCCCCCCGGTGCCGTAGTGCAGCGGGAACTGCTTGCGCCACTCGTCGACGGTGGATACCCAGGCCTCGGACTTGGGCTCGGCGCCGGTCTTCCTGAGCTCGGCTACCACGCCCGCGAGGACGTTCTTCGCATCGCCCACGATGGGG
>DATHUB010000259.1:0-4377 GCA_035462695.1 Coriobacteriia bacterium
AGATCCGTTCGGGTCTCGTACTCCATGCTGTTGAGAACCGCCGAGGTGATAGCGAGCCCCGTCCCGGTGAGCACGACGTATACTCCGAAACCGATCGGTGAGCTGCTGCCGAGTGACGCCACTCTGCTGCCGAGGACTGCCACGACCGATCCTGACGCGGCGGCCATCACAGATCCTGCCGTCCAGCCGCTGCGCAGACTACCGGCGGCGATCATTATGGCGCCCATCAGCATGGCCACGAGATGCCACGCGGAGATTGAGTCGGCGTACGTGGCGGCAGTGACGGCGCCATCCGCGGTTCTGGAGCGCACGAGTGAGGCCCACGGCAACAGGCTGCCCATCGCGACGACCGCCCCCGCAGCCACCGCGATCAGGTCACCGCTTCTCCATCGGCTCAAAGCACTCACCCCATGTGACGCATCCGTCGAGATGTAGGCATATACCCGCAGGGGGGTGGCGTGTTGAAGCGTCCTCGGAAGTGGCTGCCCGCATCAATCATCGCGCTGTTCGTGACCGCCGGGATCGCTCTGCCGGCTGCCGTCTACGGCATCGTCTCCGGTGTAGCGACTCCCCAAGCATCCGCGCGCCTGGGCCTCATGGGCCTGGCCGACCTGCTCGGCGCGCTGACGGTTGCGTTGACCGCCACACAGTTGATCGTCGCCGGCCACTACGTTCCGATGCGCGCCGCGCGTTTCATGCGTGCGCACCGCACCCTCGGATGGGTCCTCGCGGCCCTGGCCGCCGTGCACGCAGCATTTGGTGTCATCAACGTGAGCGCTGCGACAGACCCTCTCGCAGGCTGGCTGATTGCGCTCGGCGTCGTGGTGGCGCTGGTTCTCGTCGAGCTGATCGTGCTGGGCCGCAGAGTGAAGGCCAAGACGGACCGCGTGGGGCACTCACTGCTCGCGCTTACGTTCGCAGCCGTCGTCGTCGTGCACTCCGCTTTCGGCATAGCACGCGTACTCGGTATGTAGCCCACGGAGGCACTCGACTCGGAGCGCCAGCAAAGCGAGGGCGGCTCCGGCCATGGGGGACCGGAGCCGCCGACAGAGGGGGCTACCTGCTGCGATGACTGCTGCATGCGTTGCTGCGACTTGTGCTGCGTCTGTGCTGCATCGGTAGTGGCCGTGTTGTCGATAGTACTTGCTCTGCCCGTCTCATCGGCAGCTGCCGGTGGTGGTGATTACCATCTTGCGACTCTCGCATGTGACGCCCGTCACACCCGTCGCATGCGCCCGCGACCACCTGCTCTGCTGAGTTGGCTTTCTTCTTGCGACCGTCGAGGAGACTATCCTCGAACAAAGGGTCCCTGTCCGCATGCCAGCTCTGCGCCACCTTCTTGCAATAGCGGCCGCGGTCGCGGTGGTCGCGGCGATCTCTTCAGCTCCTTCTCCCGCGTCGGCGAGAGCTTCCCGAGACCCGGCGTCCGTTCCAACCGTCCGCACCGCGTTTCTCCCATCGCGCGATGGTTTCGCTTTCCGCAACCCGAGACCCAATCCCAAGGACCCGCTACTTGTGCGCGCCACCAGTGGCAGGTGCGGAGGAATGACGTACGCGTCCCTCGACTCCTACGGGCGCTCGAACCGCCTTCCGCGTGACGCCAAGGCGCTCGACCGCCATCTGGCGCAGCGCAGTGCGGACAGCATCCTTTCGAACGGAGCCCGTTTCGCTTTGTGGAGCATCTCACCGGATCGGTCGAGCTCACCACTCGTTGAAGGCGTCGCCGAACTGACGCGCGCCGAAGAGGTGCCGACGCTCGCAGAGGCACTTCGCAGCGGTCCGGTTCCGCTTGGCCTCGTTCGGGCTAAGAACCTGGGCGAGATCGGGCGCAACCACCAGGTCGTCGCCTACGCCATCCATCAGGAGGGCTCCGTCGTCTCGATCTGGGTCTACGACTCGTGCCAGCCCAAGGCCGATGATGTCCGGCTCGTTCTCGATCTCGCTGATCCCGACGCTCCGATCACCGAGTACGCCGGAACCTGGGTAATCGCCGAGTGGCGCGGGCTCTTCGTCGAGCGCTACGCACCTACCGGGCCTTCCAAGTAGTCGCATCCCGCGCCTAGCCTCATTCCATGATGGGGATGAAACAGGAAATGGCTGAAGGGCTTTCCGCGTTTGACGCGGGGGGATCGCGATGGAATCGAAGCGCACGCCGAGGGTTGCTCTGATCGAGGCCGGTTCGCCGGGGCTCAACATCTATTCGCACGTCGCCATGGGCCGTGGGGTCGCGCTGTTGGCGACCGTCGTCCACGAAGCAGGCTACGACGTGCGCGCCTTCATCGAGGACGTATGCGGCAAAGGCGATCTCGACTGGGAGTGGATCGCCGACGCCGACGTCGTGGGTTTCTCGGCGATCACCTGCACCATGCCGAGAACTGCCGAGCTGCTCGCCGAGGTACGCCGCCGAGCGCCCCAAGCCGCCGTCGTCTTCGGGGGCCCGGAGCCGACCTGCAACCCCGCGCGCAGCTTCGACGCGGGCGCGGACATCGTGCTGCGCGGCGAGGCCGAACTCACCTTGCCGCGCCTGCTGGGGACTCTTCTGGGACGTTCGGACGAGCCGCTCTCATCCATCGAAGGCTTGATGTGGCGACAGGCGGATGTGGGAATCGCCGAGGGCCCGCCCCCGCGGCAGCTGGCGTCCGTCGAGCTCGATGCCCTGCCGGTCGTCGATCGCTCGCTGGTGCACATGGCCGACCGCAACTCGGTCGCGTCGGTGTGGCGCACGCGCGGCTGCCCCTCTCGCTGCGACTTCTGCGAAGTCTGTGAGATCTGGCCTCGCTACGTCTCGCGCTCCGACGACAAGAGCATCGAGGAGCTCATGGACGCTCAGGATGCGGGCTATCAAACGGCGTTCCTCATCGACGACAACGCGGCCGCCAACAAGCGGGCCTTCAAGGAGTTCCTGCAGCAGATCGTCGACCGCGGCTACGAGGGGATGCTCGTGACCCAGATGCGGGCCGATGCGGCGTTTCACTCCGATGGCCGCCTGGACCGCGAGCTTCTGCGTCTGCTCAAGCAGGCGGCGGGCATCACCGTCGTGTGCGTCGGCGTCGAGTCTGCCGACGACGCCAATCTGGCGTCGCTGAATAAGCGGGAGGACTCGCAGCACATGGCCCGTGCCCTGAAGGCGATGAAGCACTACGGTCTGCTGGTCCACGGGATGTTCATCGCGCTCAACACCGACACGCGCGAGATCATCCGTCGCGACGGGGAGTTCGCGCGCCGATACGTCACCTCGCTCCAGTACCTGTTCGAGACCCCGCTCCCCGGCACGAAACGCACCGCCGAGCACGAAGCGGCGGACGCGATCATGTTCACCTCCGGCCGAGACCTCGAGCTCTACGACGGGATGCACCTAGTGCTGCGCCCTCAGTGGATGCGCGCCGAGGAGATGCAGCAGCTCGTCGTAGACGAGTACCGCAGGTTCTACTCGGCAGGCCGGGTGGCGCTCGCCGCGCTGCATGGGACGTTCGCGCGCCATCACGTGCTCACGTCGGCTCAGCGAGCGCTCCTGAGGCGGCGACGTGGCATGGCTCGGCTGAAGCAGTGGGCCTGGTACCACGTGCGCTACAAGTACGCTCCCACGGCGTTCCTCGCGATGGGGCGCTCCCGGGTTCGCAAGATGACCCTGGAGCCCGCCTACGCCGAGTTCGTCGAGCGATTGCGCGAGGATGACCGCGGCTCAGGGCTGTAGGGGGAGTCGCCGCATACGCCGCTGCTCAGGTACGATGAGTGACAGGGCACCGGATGAGGGGGCATCATGTCGTTCGCCATCGTCACGGACAGCACGTCCGACATCTCCGCTGAACTGGCCGCAGAACGGGGCATCGATGTCGTTCCGCTGTCGGTGACCATCGGCGACGAGACGATGCTCGATGACACGCTCACTCAAACCGAGTTCTTCGAGCGCATGGCGTCAGCGCCGCGGCTTCCCACCACCTCTCAGCCGTCCGTCGGCGCGTTCGTGGAGGTGTACGAGCGCGCCTTAGCGAAGGCCGAGGAGGTCCTCTCGATCCACATCTCCTCGAAGCTGTCGGGCACGTTCGACTCGGCCACGCAGGCAGCGGCACAGTTCGCGGGGCGCGTTCACGTCTTCGACTCTCGCAACCTGTCTTGGGGGCTCTCCCTGCAGGTGCTCGAGGCGACAGCCGCGGCTGCTCAGGGACTTGGCGTCGCCGCGACCCTCGAACGACTTGAGAGCGCCCGCGACCGCACGAAGCTGATCGTCGGACTCGACTCGCTCGACAACCACGCCAAGGGTGGGCGCATCGGGAAGGTCTCGGCCTTTCTCGGCGCGATGCTCGACCTCAAAGTCACTCTGACCGTAGACTCTACCGGCGCGTTCCAGCCCGTGGCTCGCAGCCGCGGCGAGAAAGC
>DATHUB010000260.1:0-1814 GCA_035462695.1 Coriobacteriia bacterium
GGCCTGCTCGCTCCGGTCATCGCCCTCGTCTACGTAGTCGCCGTGGCCATCGTGCTCATCAATGATCAGCGCGATCCGACGAAGACGGTGTCGTGGCTCCTGATGATATATATGCTTCCGGGGCTTGGCTTGGTGCTCTACTACTTCCTCGGCCGCAATTTCAGAAAGAAGGCGCAGCAGAGCGGGTGGTGGGAGAAGGTCGCGGAGACTGAGCGGCCGGTGCGTGAACGCATGCAGGCCCGATATCGCAACGATGCCAAGGAGGGCATAGCGCTCGCAGGTGACCTCGGGTTCGGAGAAGTGGCCCACATGGCGCAGGTCACCGAGTCCATGGCTCCTTTGCCCGCTTACGACGTGCGAATCATGCCGACCGGCGCCGAGAAGTTCGCGCAGTTGAAGAAGGACTTGGCCGCCGCACAGGACACCATCAACATCATGTATTTCATCTGGGAGCGCGATGAGCTGACGCGAGCGCTGATCGACATCCTTATAGACCGGTGCAAGGCCGGTGTAGAGGTTCGAATCCTCAATGACTACATCGGCAACATCCAGTACAAGAAGGACGAGCTCAAGGAGCTCGCGGCGGCAGGGGGCAAGGTCTCCTACGACGTGCGTGCTCTCGGACAGGCGAACTACCGCAATCACCGCAAGATCGTGGTGATAGATGGGGTGCGGGGCTACACGGGAGGCTGTAACGTCGGTCAGGAGTACATCGACGGCGGCGCCAAGTACGATTCATGGCGCGACACCCACGTAGTCTTCAACGGGCCCGCCGTGGCAGGACTACAGGCACTGTTTGCTCGGCGTTGGCTCGACGTGGAGAAGGAGAGCCTCTACACGGAGCGGTTCTTCCCGGCCGAGTACCCAACAGGGCAGAGGAAGTCCTTCGCGCTTACGGTTTCCACGGGCATCGACAGTCTGTGGGAGTTGTCTCGCCGGGCGCACGTGGTCGGGATGGCCGAGGCGTCTGAGCGTATCTGGATCCAGTCTCCGTACTTCGTGCCGACCAACGACATTCATTCCGCGATGGTCAACGCGGCGCTGGCCGGGGTCGACGTCCGATTGATGATGACCGGCGTTCCCGACAAGAAGAGCGCTTGGTATGCGGCGAACACCTACATGGAGCCGCTGTTGGCGGCTGGAGGGCGGGTATTCCAGTACACGGCCGGCTTCTTCCACGCCAAGACCATGACGCTCGACGGCAAGGTATGCGTCATCGGCACTCAGAACATGGATACTCGCAGCCTCGAGTTGCACCAAGAGCTGATGGTGTGGTTCTTCGACCCGACGCTGACCGAGGAACAGGACCACATCTTCGAGGAAGACCTGAAACACTGCCGCGAGGTCAGCCTCGAGGAACTCCAAGCGGAGACGGGTCTGCAGCGATTCCGCGACTCGGCATTCCGGCTGGCGTCCAACCTATTGTGAGCGCGGATTCTCAGGCTCTCCCCGCCGGAATTGACGGCGTGTCGCTACCGCATTTCGCAGGCGCTCCTTGTGCGGGCGAACTGATCGGGCCCTCTCCCATCGCGTAGCACGACTGACTGCAGCTGGCCTGTCTCGTTGTGGCAGGCTCGCGGCGGACGCGCACGGGTTCTTCCCTTGATAAGAACTTGCCAGAAGGCGGGTAGTAAATGGCAAGAGGGGCGCCAGCAGCCTCTGCTGTGGCGCCCGCCTTCATCCGAGGAGGGGCTTAGTGAGCGAACCAGCGCACGCTGCGAGCAGAGTGGCCAGGTTCGCGGACTTGGTCACCAAGTGGGTCGAGGGGGAGGGGGATACCCCTACTTCCCTTGAGGTGCTCGTCTCAGCGCGAT
>DATHUB010000261.1:0-3039 GCA_035462695.1 Coriobacteriia bacterium
TCCGGCTTGGCAGCCGCGGCCGCGTGCAGCCCATCGATGATGGCCGAAGGGGCTAGCTCTCCTTCGACCGCGACGCCCGCCACAAGAACCTCGGCAAGAGGATATCTGCGGCGCAGGGTTCGAATGACATCGTGAACGGCCTTGCCGCGTGGCGACGTGACGACTGCGATACGCTCGGGATACCGCGGCAGGGATCGTTTGCGCTCCGGGAGCATGAGCCCCTCGAGCTCGAGGCGGCGGGCGATCTCAGCCACCTGCATGCGCAAGCGGCCCTCCCCCGCCGGCTCCAGTCGACGAACGACGAACTGCATGCGCCCCTTGGCTGCGTAAGCCGAGAAGTAGCCGGTCAATTCGACCTGCATTCCACAGCGAAGCGGAACGCCGCTCGCCTCGTAGACATCGCGCCACATCAGACACGACATGGCGGCGCTTCGGTCGCAGACGGTGAAGTATGCCGCCTTGTACCCCGGCTTATCGTTGAACTCCGACACCTCGCCGATGACGCGCACGCGCACGCCCTCGAGCGCTTGGCGCGCGAGGTTCATCGCCTCACTGACGGATAGCGAACGATCGTCTGCCACAGGGCCCCGCCTCCTCGGAGGGTCATTCTACCAGTGAGGTCGGACAGCCGACCCTAGTCGCTGCGCCGGGCAAGGCCAATGAAGTACAGCAGCTGAATGACCGAGATAAGCGCCGCGCCGACATAGGTGAGCGCTGCAGCGGTGAGCACCTGACGCGCACCAGCCACCTGTTCGGGTGACATCGCACCGGAGGTGGAAAGCGCGCCAAGCGCGCGCTTTGACGCATCGAACTCGACCGGCAGCGTGACGACCTGGAACAGCACCGCTCCTGCGTAGAAGAGCACGCCGATCCAAGCGAGACTCGCCAACTGAAGCCACACACCGAGCAGGATGGCTGGGAAGGCGAACTTCGACCCAATGTTCACTGCGGGAACGATCGCGGTGCGCACCGAGCCCCACACGTAGTTCTGCGAGTGCTGAATCGCGTGCCCGGCTTCGTGAGCGGCGACACCAGCCGCCGCGACCGTCGGTTGTCCGTATACAGACGCCGACAACGCGAGTGTACGACTACGGGGGTCGTAGTGGTCCGTGAGGTTGCCCGCAACGGCTTGGACGGGCACGTTCTGAAGCCCGTTCGCATCGAGCACACGGCGTGCAACTTCGGCGCCGGATAGCCCGGTGCCTATCGGAACCTGACTCCACTTGCGAAAAGTCGAGTTGATGTAGCCCTGCGTCGCGAAGCCGATGCCGGTCGATACGAGTATCACCATCAGCCAGAGCGGATCGAAGAACACGTATTCCTCCTTGGAAGTCTTTGGAACGCGGATTCAAGCGAGAAGAATGCCGAGAACATCAGGAGCGTTTGGTAACCACAAGCTCTCCATCATCCAGGCGTAGGTCGATTCGCCCCTCTATCAACTCCACCAGTTCGTTCCCTACCATCTCCGCGCGCCACCCCGCGAGAAGTGGGTGGGCGTCGCGTTCGCCGGCAGCCAGACGCTCCAGTTCGTCACGAGAGGCAAGCAGCGGCATGGCGACGCCACGCTCGCGTGCTCGCAAGCGGACAATCGCAACCATCAAGTCCACAGCCGCGTCCACGTCGCCGGCGGGGCGGCGGCGTTTCGCGATCGAAGGCAGCTCCTCATCCGGTACCTCGAGCCCTCGTGCCACCGCAGCGAGCACGCCTGACGCGGCGGACCGCCCGATCTTGTCGCCCACGCCCCTGATGGCCATGAGCTCCTCGGCGGTCTTGGGCACCCGCCTGGATACTTCGACGATGCTCTCGTCACCGATTACCCAGCGCTTAGGAACGTCGCGACGCATGGCCTCCTTCTCGCGCCACGCTGCGACTTCACGCGCGACCGCCAGTTGCCTTCGGTTCAGGGAGGAGATGCGCTTCACTCGGCGCCACTGCTCTTCCGGGACGACGGTGTATGTCGCAGGGTCCTCCAGCTTCGCGAAGTCCCGTTCGAGCCAACCGACGCGCCCATCCTTCTCGAGGCGCTTCATGAGCTGCCTATACAGCTCAGGCAGGTAGCGGACATCGTTGAGCGCGTACTCGACCTGGCTTGCCGCAAGGGGTCGCTTCGCCCAGTCCGTATAGGTGTCGCCCTTGTCGAGCTTCTCGCCGAGCATCTCGTGGACGAGCGCCCCGTAGCCGACCTGCTGCGGAAAGCCTGCGAGAGTTGCCGCGACCTGAGTGTCGAACACGGGGGCCATCGCCGCGCCGCACTCCTTGAAGAAGATCTCGAGGTCCTGACTTCCTGCATGGAGGACTTTCACGACGCTTCTGTCGGTCAGGAGCTCGCACAACGGCGACAGGTCACCGACGGCCAGCGGATCGACGATGGCGGCGACGTCATCAGTGGCGATTTGAATTAGACAGAGCTTGGCGAAATAGGTGCGCTCCCGCATGAACTCCGTGTCGATTGCAACGAGCGGCGAAGTGCGCACCTGTGCGACCAGTGCAGCAAGCTCGCTCGTATCGGTGATATACAAGACGGATTCCTCTCCCGTTGTGACTCTCCATGTCTATCATGAGCGAAGGGCCGCTGTTTCGCATCGGCCGTTGAGGTTTCCGGAGGTGCGGGTGCGCGTTCTCGTAGTGGTGAATGCTCGAGCGGGCGGCGGAGACGCCGGCCTGTATGACTTTGTGCGGTTCCTCGGCCTGGAGGGCGTCGAGGTTGTGCTGCGCTTCGCGACCGCAGAGAGACGCGCCGAGGAGCTGCTGCGCGACGCACAGGGATTCGATCGCATTGTTGCGGCGGGCGGAGACGGGACGGTCTCTGCCGTGTGCTATGCCACTCGGTCGACCGGTGTCCCGGTGCTCGTGTACCCGACTGGAACCGCCAATCTCCTGGCTCTCAACCTTCGAATGCCCACGGATCCCCCCGCGCTGTCGCAAGTGCTGTTGAGAGGCGAAGCCGTTGGCTTCGACCTGTGCGAGCTCGAAATGACCGGCTCGAACGGCGCGCCGTCTCGCTCCGGCTTCACAATCATGGCTGGCGCCGGTTACGAC
>DATHUB010000262.1:0-7017 GCA_035462695.1 Coriobacteriia bacterium
GCATCGTCGCACCTCGCCCCATGTCGTGCATGATGGCTTGGGTGATCGTCTCGAGCTCCTCCGAAATGATGAATATCGCCTTCTCAACAGAGATGCCCTCAAGCACGATGTCGATGGTCACTGAACCAACAAAGATGGCCACGGCGCCGTACATCGCGAGCACCGGTCCGAACGCGATCGCCGCGAGCAAGGTGACGCCTGCATCGACTGCGAGCATGATCTGGCCCACGCCGAGCGGCAGTCTGCGGGCGAGTAGCTGCGCCACGATGTCTGTTCCGCCGGTATTCCCGCCCGCCTTGAATACGAGACCCACGCCCAGTCCTGTGACCGCCCCTCCGTAGAGCGACGCGAGCAGCAGATCGTTGGCTGCGATCGCCGGGGTGACTCGCGCGAACATTTCGATGAAGACGGAGAGTGCGATGATTCCGTAGATCGTTTTGTACGCATACCGGAATCCGCGTTCGCGTACGGCGACCGTCAGAAGAAGAGCATTGAACACGAGAATCTGCAGACCAACACTGAGGGTGATTCCGGTGGCGCTCTTCACGACGTAGTAGAGGATCGTAGCCAAGCCCGAGACACCGCCGGCCGCGATCTTGTTCGGAATCAGGAAGGCATCGAGTCCCCACGCGGTGAGTGCGAGACCCACTGTCATGAACGCGTAGTCGCGAACAGGCCGGCTTGTGAGAACACGTCCGACCGCCATCACTCACCCCGCCTCTTCGCGTCTTCCGTTGTCGTGTCCGGCCAGTCCCACCCGCCGCCCGCGTCGAGACGCGGGCGATTCCTTTTCGCTCGCAGGAACCCGAGCGCACTCGCGGCATCCCTGTTGACGAGCCGCTCTTCGGAAATCCCAAGCTCCTCGGCGACAGCAGCGGCAGCATCGAAGCGGCCGACGTGTAGAGCGTAGTGCGCGTCGCTGCCGATTGCTATCGGTGCCCCGGCATCTCGAGCCGCCTCGGCGAACTCCCGCTCGCGGGCACTGCCCAGAGCACGAGAGCTCGTGGGGGCGAAGGAGTGGTTGTTCAGCTCAAGGATGACACGGTGACGCGCAGCCGCCTCGACGATGACGTCGAGGTCGAGCGGGAACTCGCGGTCATTGCCCGGGTGAGTTATCTGGTCGACGTAGGGATTCGCGATTACGTTCAGCAAGACCTCGGTGTTGCGGACGCGATCGCCGTCATCGAACCCCGTAAGCGGGTGGAACCCAACTGCGACGAAGTCCAGAAGCCTCAGAAGGTCGTCCGGAAGGTCGATCCCATTCTCGGTCTCGAGTGAAGGGCTCGCCTCACAGCCCTTGAGGACGCGCACGCCGTTCAGCACGCTCGGCACAACCTTCAGGTTCCAGAAGTACCAGGGGTGAGCGCCCTGCGGCACCGAAGGACCGTGGTCGGTTACGGCGATCAGCTCGATTCCGCGAACTCGGGCACCGGCGACGAGTTCGGTGACTGTGGAGTAGGCGTGCCCGGAGGCGATGGTATGCGTATGCAGGTCGGCGAGCAGTCGCACGCTTCCCTACTCCTCCCCGCCACGCGGCGTCGTGTCCTGCGGCTCGTTCTGGCCGCTGACGCGCCAGCGGTGGTACGCGATAAGGAAGGCATCGATATCTCCGCCGAGAACCGCTTCTACGTTTCCAGTCTCATGGCCGGAGCGCACGTCCTTGACGAGCTGGTATGGATAGAGCACGTAGTTGCGTATCTGACTGCCGAAGCTGATCTCCTGCTTGGGGCCGCGCAGTTCATCGAGCTCGGCCTCGCGCTTCTCCTTCTCGATCTCGTAGAGTCGAGAGCGCAGGATCTTCATCGCTGCGTCCTTGTTCTTGTGCTGCGACTTCTCGTTCTGGCACGTCACGACGAGGCCACTGGGGATGTGCGTGATGCGCACGGCCGAGTCGGTCGTGTTGACGGACTGGCCTCCCGGACCGCTCGATCGATAGACGTCGATGCGAAGGTCCTCGTCCCGAATGTCGAGCTCGACGTCGTCCGGCAGGACCGGCAGCACCTCGACGCCCGCGAACGTGGTCTGCCGACGCTTCTTCTCATCCGTCGGACTGATGCGAACGAGCCGGTGCACGCCCATCTCGGACTGCAACATGCCGTACGCGTTGCGACCGTGCATCGTGAAGGTGGCTCGGTCGATGCCGAGTTCGACACCGGCGGGAGCGTCGTGCAAGTCGAGCTTCCACTTCTTGCGCTCGGCGTACTTCGTATACATGCGGAGCAACATCTCGGCCCAGTCCTGCGCCTCAAGCCCGCCCTGGCCGGGAGTGATGGTCACAATCGCGTCGCCGTGATCGAACTCTCCGGTGAACCACGAGCTGACCTCGAGCGCATCGATACGGGCCGAGAGGTCCTTGAGGTCGCGAGAAAGCTCAGTCGCGAGCTCTTCGTCACCCTCGGCGACCGCCAGCTCATTGCCCACTTCAGCATCCTCGAGCGCCGCAACGACGCTCTCGTACGACTCGATCTCGTCACGCAGCCCCGAGGCCTGCGCCATAGTCTGTTGAGCGAGTGACTGGTCGTCCCAGAAACCGGGCTCGGCCGCCTTCGCTTCGAGCGCTGCGAGTTCCGTTCGCTTCGAGTCGACGTGAAGGTACTCGGCCATTGCGGTGACCCGCTGGCGAAGCGCCTGTATGTCGGAGGTTCTGTTCTCGACCATGTCAGCCTAGGCGTTCGCGCCGTGGCACTTCTTGTACTTCTTGCCGCTACCACACGGGCACGGATCGTTACGCCCCACATCGGCCCACGGGTCTTCTTTGTCCTTCACGACGGTGGCGGCCTTCGCGCTTCCGCCAGCCGCAGCTGAAGCGGCCGCGATCTGTTCTTGGGAGGGTCCATCGATACCCGCAGCCGCAGCTGCCGCTGCCGCCTGGCTCTTTGCACCACCGAAGATCGAAGACTCGTCCGCTGAGGAGTAGCTCACGTTGCGCAGGGCAGGAGCAGGCTCCGGCTCTGCTTCGAGCACTACTTGGATGTGCATGATGGTGCGCAGGAAGTCCTCGCTGATCGACTCGACGAGCCCCGAGAACATGTCGTAGGCCTCGTTCTTGTACTCGACGAGTGGATCGCGCTGGCCCATCGCCCTCAGGCCGATGCCCTCTTTGAGGTAGTCCATCTCCTGGAGGTGGTCCATCCAACGCGTATCGAGGACTCGGAGCATGACCTGACGCTCGAGTTCGCGCAGGCCCTCGGCGCCAAGATCGGCTTCCTTGCCGCTATAGACCTCGAGGGCCTTCTCGGCAAGCAATGCCGCGAGTTCGTGGGAGGTCTCGACCTGGCCCTTGGCCTCCTCGACCACGCCGTCGATTCCCGTGAGGTCGCGATACCACATTGCGAGGTCGTCCCAGTCCCAGTCCTCGGCATAGGTGCGCTCCGGGCATGAGACGAGAACGTTCGAAGTGATCGTGTCCTGCATCATCTGCTCGACACGACCGTGGATGTCTTTGCCGTCCAAGACGAGCGTGCGCTCAGCGTAGATGACCTCACGTTGCTTGTTCATGACATCGTCGTACTCGAGCACGTGCTTTCTTGAGGCGAAGTTCATCGCCTCGATCTGACGCTGCGCGCTTTCCACGGCCTTGGAGACCAGACCCGCCTGTATGGGCATGTCGTCGGGGATGTCCGCCTTCGCCATGAACGAACCGATCCGGTCCATACGCTGGCCGCCGAACAAACGCATCAAGTCGTCTTCGAGCGAGAGGTAGAACTGGCTCGCACCGGGGTCGCCCTGGCGGCCGGATCGTCCACGGAGCTGGTTGTCGATGCGGCGCGAGTCGTGCCGCTCGGTACCGAGGACCGCGAGGCCACCGGCCTCGACGACCTTGATGTGCTCATCGGCGCAGACCCGTTTTGCCTCCGCGAGGAACGTTGCGTGCTGCCCCTCATCAACATCTTCGGGCTGCACGCCGCTGGCGCGGGCAATCTCCTCCCAAAGCATCTCCGGGTTGCCGCCGAGGATGATGTCCGTACCTCGACCGGCCATGTTGGTCGCGATCGTGACGGCTCCGTAGCGTCCGGCTTGGGCGATGATATGCGCTTCCTGCTCGTGGAACTTCGCGTTGAGGACCTTATGTTCGATGCCGCGCTTCATGAGCAGCCTGCTCAGGCGCTCGGAGTTCTCGATGGAGATCGTGCCGACCAAACACGGCTGTCCGTTGGTGAAACGCTCCTTGATCTCCTCGGCGACGGCATCGAACTTGGCGTCCACCGTGCGGTAGACGAAGTCGTTGCGGTCGTCGCGGACCATGGGACGATTTGTCGGGATGACCATGACCGGAAGGTTGTAGATGTCCCGGAACTCCTTGTCCTCGGTGACGGCCGTACCGGTCATGCCGGAGAGCTTCGTGTACATGCGGAAGTAGTTCTGCAGCGTGATCGTTGCGAGAGTCTGGTTCTCCTCGCGTACGTGTACGCGTTCTTTCGCCTCGATCGCCTGGTGTAGGCCTTCCGAGTACCGGCGCCCGTACATCAGACGACCCGTGAACTCGTCGACGATCATGACCTCGCCGTCCTTGACGACGTAGTCGACGTCGCGCTTGAACAGAAACTCTGCCTTCAACGCCTGCTGCAGGTGGTTCACCATCTGGCCTGAGGGATCCATGTAGATGTCTTCGATGCCGATCGCCTTCTCGACCTTCGTGACGCCCTCATCAGTCGGCGCGACCGTACGCTTCGCCTCATCGAGTTCGAAGTCCACGCCGTCCTTCAGCCGAGGAATGACGCGAGCGAAGTCCTTGTAGATCTCGGCAGACTTCGTACCGGCGCCGCTGATGATGAGTGGAGTACGTGCCTCGTCGATGAGGATCGAGTCGACCTCATCGACGATGGCGAACGCATGGCCCCTCTGCGACCGTTCCTCAGGGCGGACGACCATGTTGTCGCGCAGGTAGTCGAAACCGTACTCCGAGTTCGTGCCGTAGGTGATGTCGGCCCGATATGCCGGCACGCGGCGAGAAGGATCCATCTGCGACTGAATCAAGCCGACATCCAGGCCGAGGAAACGGTAGATCTGTCCCATCCACTCGCTGTCGCGCATGGCCAGGTAGTCGTTGACGGTCACGACGTGCACGCCCTTGCCAGGCAGCGCGTTCAGGTAGCCGGCCAAAGTGGACACGAGGGTCTTACCTTCGCCGGTCTTCATCTCGGCGATCATGCCGTCGTTGAGGACCATACCGCCGATCAGCTGCACGTCGAAGTGACGCATGCCGAGTGTCCGACGCGATGCCTCACGCGTGGTGGCGAATGCCTCAGGGAGCAGAGACTGGAGGTCTTCGTCTCGTTCGAGCCGCTGCCGATACTCAACTGTCTTTGCCGCCAGCTGCTCATCGGTCAGCGACTCAAAATCGCCCTCGAGCTCGTTGATACGTGTGACCAGAGATTCGTAGGCGCGAAGCTGCTTCCCCTCACCGAGCGTGAGGAGCTTCTGCAGGATATTCATGGGTGATAACACCTCTCTTGAGGCGGGATTCGCTCAGGGTGAACAGCGCCGATTCTAGCACAGGGGATACCGCCGAGACGCGCGTGCGAAACGCCGAGCCGAGAGGTTGAGAGTGATTCGAGCGGTCGCGTTTGCCGCGGTCGATGTGACCGCGGCGCCGCTCACGTGGGACCCATCGGGCCCGAACGGAGTCGGTGCCGACCCGTTGGTGCCCCTCAGGAACTCCCGCTCCTCACCAATCCTGGGTCGCGCCCCGTCCGCGTTGTCCCTTATCGGGAAGCCCGACGAGCCCCACGTGGAGCCGACTGGGTCGCTTCGCTTCAACTTCAGCCGGCGTAAGAGGATCGTATCGGGCGCCCCTTACCAAAACCTTACCGCGCGCAGGCAATTCTCGATTTCTCTCAGGAAAGGCCGTAAGAGTCGTATCGCGGGCGCTCTTCCATCGCTAGAACCTGCTGGTAAAGCGCCATGGTCTCCACCGTTGGATCCAGACCAAGCTCCTCTGCAAGTTCGGTCTTGCAGCGAATGAACGTCTCTATTGCGGCACCCCGCTGTCCGGCGGCGATATGGCAGCGCAGCGCCATCTGGTACAGATCCTCTCGGTAACGGTCCACCGAAATCGCACGCCGAGCGAACACCAGGGCCTCGCACGGGTCATCCTGCTCGAGGAGCAACTCGGCTCCGCGCATCATCGCGTCGACAAAATCGAACCGATACTTGTCTCGAAGTGGAGAGAACCAGTCGTCGTACACATCGCCAGGCAGCAGCTCGCCGCGATAGACGGACATCAGCTGCTGAAGGGCTGCCACTGCTTCGTCGATCTTCCCCGCCGCCTCAGCCTGCCTGGCTGCGCCCAGTAGCTCCTCGAACTCGTCCACGTCCGAACGGACAGCCTCTCTGACGATGCGGCACCGTCCTCGGCTGTTCTCGACGTAGGGACACGGCTTGTCGCGCTCTTCAGGAGGCATAAGGGCCGACTTCATCATGCTCCATGCCACGTAGAAGTTGTTCTTGGCCTTGTCCTCAGACAAGTCGGGCCAAAGATGATCGAGGATCTGGTCTCGCGGAACGTCCTGTCCGCGCCTCACGACAAGCATCGCGAAGAGCAACCTGGCTTTGCGCTTCTTCCAGTCCTTCTCCGAAACGACCCTGTCGCCGGCCGTCACATCCAAGCCGCCGAACAGATGGATCCGGCACATGGGCCGTCCTTGTCGCTGCACGTAAGCCTCGAACTGCTCCTCGCCCAACACGCGCTGGCCGAGGATGGTCCACTCTCCTTTGGGCAGCGTGTCGACTGCGAGCTTCAGCCCTCGCTCAGCGTTCTCAGGAAGCACCATGCGAAGCATATGGATGGGCAGCTGTTCCGCACCGACGGTCTGTGCCAATAGGCCGAGGAGTTCGGGGAACGACCGGCAGTACCTCGCCATGCGCCAGTTGGCGCTGTCGGACCGGATGTAGCCCGCGAGGGGACGCAGATGATCAATCGCCGCCGCCTTCTTGCCGTCGCGGAAGTCCGCGGCCGCGAGGACCATGGCAGCGGAGAGAGCAAAGTAGGCATTTCCTTCCTCGGCGACGGGACGA
>DATHUB010000263.1:0-2856 GCA_035462695.1 Coriobacteriia bacterium
GTCTTTGCGGCCGGAATCACTGAGGCTCAGCGGGCACCTTCCCAAAGTTGATACTTTCAGGCATAGTTGCCGTGTCAACCATGAGGGCGCGCTTCTACAGACCCGCAAACGCTGCGCTCGTGGTTGGGAGAGGCTCCCGGCACGGGGGCCTTTCGCTTTCTTCTTCGGCCGACATGGCGCGACTCGACGGGCCGTGTGGTTGCACGATGCGGCTAGAGGATGTGCGACAACAGGCGGTAGCTCCGCTGCACAAGTCTCTGCGTCGATGTGTAGCCGTCAACCTCGGCCTGAGTGACTTCTGTGCACTGCTCTCGATCGATGTCGAACTGGGCCTCCAACTGGCGCGCGATGTCGCCGTTGTGCACCCAGGTCATCATCTCTTTCTGAAGGTCGAAGCTGCGTCGGTCCATGTTCATTGTCCCGACAGCGCAGTACTTGCCGTCGACGGACATAGTCTTGGCGTGGAAGAAGCCTGCGTCGTAGCGGAAGATCCTCGCGCCGGCATCGAGCAGCTTCGGGTAGTAGGTCCGTGCCGCAAGCCATGCGGTCTGGTGGTCCGGCCAGCCCGTCATCATGAACTGGACATCTACACCAGAGAGAGCGGCGCCCACCATCGCGTTCAGCATCGGGGCGTCAGGCACAAAATAGGGCGACTGGATGCGTAGCGTCTTCTCGGCAGCACCCATCGCAACCATGTGGGCAAGTGCGGCTGAGCCGTAAGGGTCCTCGGCAGCCTGTGCGACTACCTGGATGATCGTCGGGCTTCCCTCGTTGAGGGAAAGGTCCATCGCGGGCAGGTACTTCTCGTTCAGCAGGTTCTCGCGATCATGTAGAACGAACCATCGCGCGGCGAACCATTTCTGCAGTTCAGCCACGCCCGGACCGGTGTAGCGGATACCACTGTCGCGCCAGCTCGGGTAGCCCTTGCCACCGTCGATGTACTCCTGACCGATGTTGAATCCGCCGTTGTACCCGATCTCGCCGTCAACGACAGTGATCTTGCGGTGGTTGCGGTAGTTGAGGCTGTCGAGGTGCTTCATGTCCTCGTAAATGATCGCGCCCGCCGCCTTGAGCTCCTTCATTTCGTCCTTCTTGAATGGCACCGAGCCCATCCAGTCGTAGACGATGCGAACCTCAACTCCGTGTGCAAGCCGCTCGAGCATGATGTCCGCCATCTTGCGGGTGAGTTCGTCGCGCTCCCAGATGAAGTACTGGTGGTGGATGAAGCGCTTGGCGTTGGCCATGTCGTCACACATGGCGTCAAAGAAGCCCTGCCCATCCGAGAAGAGCTTGATGTCTCGAACCGGGAGCGGAGAGGCGAGGTTCAGCGACTCGATCGTTTGCACGATCTTGAGCTGAGCGGCCGGCGCCTCACTTTGCCGGAATCGATCGACCGCCGGCTTGTATGCAGCGTATATGGGTCGCATCGGTGGCATGAAGTACTTCTCATACAGCGCCATGCGGCTGCCGTCCTTCTGGCGCCAGTCGCGGCCAAAAACGAAGTACATCAACAGGCCAACGACCGGCAGCGCCCAGACGAGGAAGAGCCAGGCGAACTGTTCGGCAGGCTCGCGCTCGTCCGACATCAGCAGGATGTAGGAGCCGATGAGGTAGACGAGCAGCAGAACAACCCCAAGAATCGGGTAGTTCGAGGTGATCCGTTCGAACAGCATCATGCCCGTCTTCCCTTCCGGTAGTGCGCTCTTGGACGTGCATCGGAATCAGCGGACGGTGGTGACTCGCTTCGCCATCAGCCTGCGGCGCCCCCGCCAACCGACTGCGTGGCCGCATGGGCGTGGAGACTCTTCTCGGTCTCAATCGGCTCCGGCTTGAGGTCGAAGGTGACCTTGTTGACGGTACCGGTGAACGCATACGGCTTCTTGTCGTGATACGCGCGGTCCACAATCATCCCGTTGTCGCAACCGACGTCCATGCCGGCGTAGCTTGAGAACGCGATCGGGACACTGCGGTCGATGCGCCCCTCGCCGATCTTTCGATCACCGGCGAAGAGCGATACCGCCCCTCCGCTACCGGGCTTGGGCTCGTCGGAGTCGAACCTCACGCTGACGACGTACTCGCCGACCGGAAGCGGCTCGTTGGCCACGGTCTTGTACTCCTCAACGCCGAGCATCGAGTACGTGTAAGTGAGACGGCCATCCCCGTCGACCCACAAGGCGAAGCCGCCCATCTCGTCGCCGTTGGCGAGCAGCACGCCCTCGGCGCCACCGTCGGCCACTGCAATGTCGGCCTCGATTGTGTAGGTGCGTCCGTAGATGCGCGGTACCATGCCGCGCTGAACATTCTTCACGTCGCCGTAGAAATCGAACCTTGTGACCGTTGGAAGCGGTGGCAGATCCCCGAACATGATGGACAGACCGCCGAGAAGCGGCAGTACGTGATTGCGCTCGGCCTCCTGCCAGAAGAGCTCCTTGAGCTCTGCGAGCTTGTCGGGCTTCTCGGCGGCGAGGTCGCGCGCCTGCGTGAAGTCGTCGTTCAGGTTGTAGAGCTCCCACGTGTCCTTCTCGGGATCGTAGACACCGGGGCGAATCTGTTCAGCGTGGCCGGAGAGAAGTCCCACGGAATCCGGTCGATCCGAGCACATGCCCACCAGCCGTCCTTGTAGATGGCCCGGTTGGCGAACGACTCGAAGTACTGGACCGTGTGACGCTCCTCGGCTGACGCGTTGTCGAACGTGTAGAGGAAGCTGGTGCCATCCATCGCCTCCTGCTCGATGCCGTCGACCGACTTTGGCTCGGGAATGCCGGCAGCTTCCAGGATCGTCGGACCCACGTCGATGCAGTGGGTGAACTGTGAGCGGATACCGCGCTCCTTGATGCGCTCGGGCCAGGCGATGAC
>DATHUB010000264.1:0-1906 GCA_035462695.1 Coriobacteriia bacterium
CGCCGTGGCACCGTGCACGGCCAAGGTATGCGCATCCACTCCGGCCAACTCCGCCTCGCTCAGCTCGGACAGACGCCAGCCGTACATGCGCTCCATAGTCAGCACGCGCGGAGCGCTGTGTGACCAGACGATGCGGGGCACGGCGATCTTCGGGTCCGGCCGGAAGTCGAACGCGAAGCGGTCGGCGACCTTGCCCTCTACCCGCAAGTCGAGCTCGCGCTCCAATGAGACAGCGAACTCGTCGAGCATCGCGTCGAGATCGACGCCCCGAAGGAACCAGCGGACAACGCGGTTGGACGCAAGCCGACGCGCCTCGATGACGTCGGTGCGCAGCGACTCCGCCGCCCCTGGGCGGATTACCTTCACGACGACTTCTGCGCCCGCCGGCAGTTCCTGGCCCCAGACCGGGCGATACGCTTTCGCCAGCACCGCCGCGTGCACCTGCGCAATCGATGCAGTTGCGAGGGGCGTCGCATCGATCGACTCGTACAGTGACGCCGTCGGCGCACCCAGACTCGCCTCGATGATTGGCTCGAGTTCGGAGAACGCAACAGGGCACACTCGGTCACGCAGACACTCCATCTCGCCCGCAAGCTCCTCGCCGAACTCATCGGGACGAACCGAGATCATCTGGCCGAGCTTGATGAACGCGCCACCGAGCTCTTCGAAGGCCTCGCGCCATGACTCGGCAGATGCGGCACGCCGGACCGCGACAGGCGCGAACCCGAAGCGCGAGCGGAGGACTGCACGCACCGGCGTGACTATGATCACGCGCGCAATGTGGCGCGAGCGCGCGGACACAGGACTCACACTCCCTTGGCGCCGACGTGCATAGCGATGGCGTCGAGCGTTGCCTGCATCTGGTCCATGCGCCCGCGGAGCTCGCCGACCTCGAAGCGGACCTCGTCGAGCCGTTCGTCCTGAGGGCTCGTGACCTCGGCCGCGTTCCCCGAGGCGATGCTCTGCTTGAGCCTCGCCTTCTCCTCGGCGACCATCGCCATGAATCCGTCCGTGAACGCATCGGGCCCGCCGGACATCCCCTCACCGGCGACCGTGCGACCGCGCTCGACCGACTGGACCATCAAGTCGTCAGCCTGGTCGTGGGTGAACATCCACAGCGCGAAGAACTTCATGGGATCGAAGTCCGCCATCTCAACCGCCTCCTCGATTCGAGCGGCCCCCTGCGACGAGATTGCCAGCCGCTGTTCATAGTATTACGTATTATGTAATACCCTGCAAGGCGTATTACATCACCAACCCGTGCTGGCGGGTATACAGGCGTCGTCGTCTTCGAGAGGAGGGCCTCATGCGGGCACGGACAGCCTTGCTGGTAGCCCTGGCGGGGCTGGTGTTCCTCGTCGGCTGTTCGGGAGAATCGGGTGGGACCGCGCCATCGCAGTCGGAGACTCAGACTGCGCCGACGATGGAAGCAACCACGCAGCCTAAGGCAGCGATTCCGCCGACGGGAACTGTGTATGCACCGAACCTCGATCCCGCCGACTTCGTGACGAGCGTGACCAACCCGTACTTCCCGCTCAAACCGGGCGATCGCTGGGTCTACTCGGCAGAGACCGAGGAGGGAACCGAGGAGAACGAAGTGGTGGTGCTCGATGAGACGCGCAGCATCCTCGGACTCGATGCACTCGTCGTACACGACATCGTCCGAGTCGACGGGGAAGTGACCGAAGACACCTTCGACTGGTTCGCACAAGACCGGGACGGCACAGTCTGGTATCTCGGCGAGGACACGAAAGAGATGGCCAACGGTGAGGTCGTGTCCACGGAAGGGTCGTGGGAGGCGGGCGTGGACGGCGCGCAAGCGGGTGTCGTCATGCAGGCCGATCCCGCGCCAGGCCCTTGGTACTGGCAGGAGTTCTACGAAGGTCAGGCCGAGGACCAGGCCCGG
>DATHUB010000265.1:0-2488 GCA_035462695.1 Coriobacteriia bacterium
CGGCGCCCAGACCCGCTCGGCCTTCTCCGGGTCCACGAACGCGTGACAGACCTTCGAGCACTTGCTGCAGTGGATGCACGTCTTTGCATTGCGGTCGATCGTGCAAGGCGATGCGATTCCGATCGCCGAGTACAGCCCGCCAAGCGGACAGAGGTAGCGGCACCAAAGCGGTCCGATCATCATCGAGACCGCACCAGTCAGAAGAATCACGAGTATGTAGATCGGGTCTAGCATCATGCCCAGAATCTTGAGGTCTGCTATCCACATGTAAGGGAGTTCGCGGAACGACACAGCCTCGGGAACCGAAACCACGAACAGAAGCATCCCCATGAAGGCCGCAGCGAATAGGTATCGGAATGCTCGGCCGGCGATGTCGAGCCATTTGGGCAGGACGTAGTTGCGGCCGAGAAGCCGACGTCCCAGCGCCGAGAAGCCCTCCCAGAGCGTGCCGACGGGGCAGATCCAGCCGCAGAATCCGCGCTTGAACAGGAGTGACGTCGCCATTGCCGCGAGAATGATCACAAGGCCAGCCGGAAGAAGAACGTCCCAGCCACCGCCGCGCACCCAAGCGAAGAAGCTCGTGAAGTGGCCGATCGGAAGAATGCCCGCCGGGGCCTCGGGCCGAGAAACGTAGGGACCGGTTCCCTCGGCCCATGCCTTGAAGCGGAAGAGTTGCACGACCGAGTAGACGAAGAACGCGAAGAACGCACCCTTCACGAACCAGCGCCCCGTGACGATGTCACGAGCGCGCACCAGCGTTTCTCGCATGCACGCCTGCCTTTCGAAGCTCAGGCGCTGGTGCGGGTGCCGGCCGCGCACGAGCGCTCAGGTATAAGTGTCAGCAACGATGCACGCGCCGATGAAGCGAGGAGCTGCACAATGCCCGACGTAGTCATGGTCATCGCCCAGGAGGTCTTCCGCGACGAGGAGTACGCCGAGCCGAGAACAATCTTGCAGAGCCGCGGCGCCCGTGTTGTGACTGCAAGCACCGCGCCAGGGAAGTGTATCGGAAAGCTCGGCATGACGGCAGAGGCGGAGCTGTCAATCTCCGAGGCTGCCGAGCGCAGGTGGGACGCGGTCGTCTTGGTGGGAGGCGGCGGAGCAAGCTGCTTCTTCGATGATGCCGACGCCCACCGCCTCGCACGCGAAGCGCTCGCGTCAGGCGCCGTGGTAGGCGCCATCTGCATCGCTCCATCGGTACTCGCGCACGCAGGGCTTCTGAAGGGTATCAGAGCGACGGCGTTCCCCTCGCAAGAGGCGGACCTGACGAAGCACGGCGCCGTATGGACGGGAGAAGCCGTAACCGTCGACGGCCGGATTGTGACGGCAAATGGACCTGATGCCGCCGACGAATTCGGCGAGTCTTTGGCTCGGCTTCTCGGGATATAGGCGCTCCCTGCGCGGGCGCTCGCGAGGGCGAGCGTATGGCCGGAGTGCACGGACCTTGAGAAGCCTAGAGCTCGCGTCGCGCGAACAGGACAGCGGCCAAAGCCACGACTGCAATTGCGCCCACCGCCGTCGTCAACAGAGGCCATCCGACCGCGACCGTCTCACCCAAGAGCATTCGCGCCGGGGCGACGGTCAGCCCCGCTGGCGAGAAGCGCACCGCAGGCCCCCAGATCGCGGCAAGAGAAAGCATGAAGAAGACTCCCACTCCGATCCCGGCGGCCGCCAGCGTCTTCACAGTCGACGAAAGCAGGACGGATATCGCCACTAGCAGGGCGGCAAAGACGAGCCAGACCAGAGTCGGTTCCCACAGCGGCGCCCACGGGGCCTCGCCGAAGACCATATAGGTCACGCCTTGCGTGAGCAGCGTGCCCAGTAGCACCGTTGAGCTCACCAGCGCGAAGAGCGCGATGACCTTGGCGACTACGAAGCCCCCACGCGAAACCGGCTTAGTGAGTACGAGCACAGCAGTCCCACTGGCCACCTCCCCTGCAACCGATCCCGCAGCGGCGATGATCGTCACGAAAGCGACGACTTGAGTCAGGTTCTTGATCCACTGCGCGTAAGCGTCGCGCCAGATCGGCTCTGGTACCTGAATGATGACGCCCGGCTGGCTTGATTGCATCGACTTCAGCAGCTCGGGGGTGAGCAGGGCCAGAACCGGCCCGGTCAGAGCAAAGAACAA
The DNA here is from genome assembly GCA_035462695.1 of Coriobacteriia bacterium. Lineage (GTDB taxonomy): Bacteria > Actinomycetota > Coriobacteriia > Anaerosomatales > PHET01 > DATHUB01. The sequence continues at coordinate 2,132 of DATHUB010000265.1, forward strand.
CACGACGCCGCCGATGACAGGCAGCCGCCATGTCCGCAGCAACTCCACGATCTCCTTGCCGAGAAACCGCCTGACTCCGCCCATTAGCTCCTCCCCCCTACCAGCTCGACGAAGACGTCCTCAAGCGAGATCTCTCCGCTCTCCAACCGGTCGAGCCCGAGCCCAAGGTCTGCAATCATGCGCGGCACCTCTCGGCGGGCCTCGCCCAAGTCGGCGACGGCAATGGAGATCGAACCGGCGTTCTCGGCAGTCACCGCTGTCGTCCACGGAGCGGCCTCCAGAGCCGCGACCAACGGCATGGCGTCTCCAACGACCTTCAGTTCGAGCCGGTGCGCGGCATAGCGTGCTTTCAGTTCA
>DATHUB010000266.1:0-19070 GCA_035462695.1 Coriobacteriia bacterium
GTCTCGATCGCGCTGACGCGTCTCGCCTTTGAGAAGACCCCGCCAGCCGCTAACCGAGGGTGACTGGCAGTACCGATCGCGGCATCACATGCGCCTTACGGGATGACGATGGGCGGGAAGAGCGCATCCGCTGCCTGCGCCGTTCCGTAGTAGCCCGTGCTCGGCTCACCAAGAAGCGTGACGAGTGTGTAGCGGCCGATCTCGGTTCCGAGTGTGTCGAATGCCGCGACATCCTCGCCAGCTGCTGCCGCCGCCACGCCGGTGTCGATGACCGGAGTCTGTGCAGCAACAGACGGAGTGAGCGCTTCCTTCGCCGCAATGGCTAGCTGCAGCCCCGCGTCATCCGGCTCACCCTCCACCGCAGCCAAGTCCACAAGGCCCGCCGCCTGAGTGGCTTCCGGCAGGTCTGAGACGCTGATGATCCCTGCTTCGGTCAGCGCGTTGGTGAGTGTGCGATCGCCGCCAGGGCCGAACCATTCAGCTGCCAATGCAGCCGCTATGCTCTCTAGCGGCATTGCGGCATCCGGGGCAAGGGACGTCACTTCCGCGCGTGTCTCCGCATCATCAAGCCCGAGGCCGGGAGACAGGATGGTGACCACGGCCGCACTGCCCCCGGCACCTTCGATGGCGCCGCGAGCCGCTGCGATGCCTTCTGTCCTGCCGCCGTTGCCTACGATGAGGAAGGTCCGTCCCGTGAGCCGATCCTGCGACCAGGCGTCTACGAAATCGCCCGAGAAAGCGTCGAGGTTCTCGTTCTGTGTTGTGAGCGTTCGGTTGTCCTCGCGCAGGTCGGAGAACTCGTTACGCAACCCTTCCACCAACGCGGTCGACTGGGTGGCGAACGTACCCCGCTGAACGATCAGCCCGCCGAGCACCAACCCTAAGGCGAGCGCCAAGAACACGGAGACCAGGGACGCGATGTGATAGCGCAGGTTGTACATGCCGGACTCCTTAACGGAATGCTAGAAACCGAGCCATGCTCGGACACGCAGGACAACCAGCTCCACGAATGCTCGTGCGGCGGGCGATATCAGAAACACAGCGGTGATCACAGAGACGGCCCCTGCGGCGATCAGAACGAGGTGTGCCGGGCCGACCGAAGCACGGTAGAGCTTGTTCACGCCCTTCGCATCGACGAGTTTGGGTCCCACCTTCAACCGGACCAGGAAGCTCGAGGCCATTCCCTTGCGCCCCTTGTCCAAGTACTCCACGAGATTGGCGTGGGTCCCGACGGCGACGATGAGGTCCGCTCCGCTCTCCCAGGCCAGCAAGAGCGCAAGATCCTCACTCGTTGCCGATAGGGGCCAGGTGCACGCACGATCAGACAGTCCGAGCGCCTGCACGCGGTCCATACCCGGCGCCCTACCGTCAGCGTACGCGTGCACGATTATCTCGGCCCCGGAGCGCAGCGCCTCGTCTGTCACGGAGTCCATGTCGCCAACGATGATGTCGGGCTTGAAGCCCGCGTCAAGAATCGCATCGGCGCCTCCGTCGACACCGACCAGCACGGGCCGCATCTCTCGGATGTACGGCCTGAGCGCGTCCAAGTCTTCCTTGAAGTCGTAGCCGCGAACCACGACGAGTACGTGGCGGCCGTGTATCTCGGTACGCGTGGCGGGCACCCAGGTCTCGTCGACGAGAATCTCGCGTTCGCGTTCGAGGTACTCGATCGTATTCCGGGCGAACTTGTCGAGCTGCTCTCCCAGGCCGGCTTTCGCGGCCTCCATGCGCTGCTCGACCTCTTTGACCGAGAGCCGCACGCCCGTGGCGCAGACGGTTCCGTCCTTTCGAACGTCGTCACCCACAACCTCGATCAGGTCGCCCTCTTTCAGGCAGCGAAACACCTCGGGCCCGACGTCATCGATGAGAGTAACGCCCCCGCGCGTCAACAGAAGCGGGCCCACGTTGGGATACGTGCCGGAGATGGAGGGGGAAGCGTTAACGACCACCTCAACACCGGTCGCGAGCAGCGACTCCGCGCTGATACGATCCATGTCCACATGATCGATGACCGCCACGTCGTCGGCGCCCAGGCGCTTCACGAGGTCCTTTGTGCGCTTGTCCAGCTTAGCGATGCCTTGATGACGCATTCTGTCCCTCGGGTCGGCGCAGCTGCTCTAGACGCAGCCAAAGGGCTGACAGCCTCGGCGGTATGCTAACACGCTCAGACCCTCACTCGAGTCAAAGCGCTACGGAGCGGTCACCTTGCGTTCGGCCGACTCGAGCAACTCTCGGGCGTGCGCCAGAGATGCGTCGGTGCCGTTGCCGGCCAACATACGGGCTATCTCGGCGACACGTGCCTCACCGTCCACCTCAAGTGCCGATGTGGTGGCGCTCTCCCCGTCCAAGTCCTTGCGTACGACCAGATGCCTGCTCGCGTAGGCGGCGACTTGCGCCAGATGCGTTACGACTATCACCTGGTGAGTACGGGCGAGTTCAGCGAGCCGCATTCCTACAGCGTGCGCAGTGCTTCCGCCAATGCCCGCATCCACCTCATCGAATACCAGGGTCTCGACGCAGTCGGCCTCGCCGAGGACTCCCTTCAGGGCCAGCATGACTCTCGAGACTTCTCCGCCGGAGGCGATTCGGGCCAGAGAACGCGGTGGCTGACCGGGGGCCGGAGAGAACGTGAACTCCACCTTGTCCGGGCCGTCTGATGTCCACGACGGGAACGGCAGCTCGGTGAATGCGACGTCGAATGTGGAACCTTCCATCGCCAAGTCCGCCGCGGCGTCCGCAAGGGCCGCCACGAACCCCGGCACGGCGGAGAGCCTGAGTGAGGACAGCTCCGCCCCGTTGTCCCGAAGAAGCGACTCCGCCTCGTCCACGGCCTTCTGCGCTTGCGCGCGGGCCTCTCCCGACTCGCCGGCCTCAGTCAGCGCCCTCTCGGCTTCCGCTCTCAAAGCGAGCACCCGATCAAGACCCGGTCCGTACTTCTTCGCGAGTCCCGCCAGCGCCGACATGCGGGAGAGCGTCTGCTCGAGCACAGCCGGGTCGTGCTCCACACTGTCTCTGTATGCACGCGCGGCACTGCTCAGCTCGTCGACAAGAACACTCGCCTCGGACAGCCGCTCTGCGATTCCATCCAAGGCGGGATCGATGCCCGATACCTTTCGCAGGGACGCAGCTGCCTCGGCCAGATGGTCAAGCGCTCCACTCTCCCCCCTCAGACTCGCCGAGGCATCACCTGCCGCCTGCGCAAGTCGCTCCGCGTGCTGCAGCGCAGGAAGCCGAGCGGCAAGCGCGTCGTCCTCACCGGCCTCGGGAGCGACCGCGTCGATCTCTGCGAGAACGAACCCTAGATAGTCTTTGTTGCGCTCGGCCTCGGCCAGTCGTTTCGTAACCCCGTCGCGCTCGGCCACGGCGTTTCGGTAACCATCACGAGCAGCTTCGTAGCCGGAGAGAGCACGTGCTACCGATTCGCCGGCCCACCGATCCAGGTAGCCCTGATGAGTGGAGGGTGAAAGCAATGCTTGGTGCTCATGCTGCCCGTGGAGGTCGACCAGCGGCCCCAGGCGAACCGCGAGTGTTCCGACAGCCGCCATCTCGCCGTCGATCTGGCAGCGGCTCCGTCCGTCAGCGCTGACCCGGCGCTTGGCCAAGATCTCGTCATCGCTCATGGAGAAGCGGCCCTCGACCAGCGCTTCGGACGCTCCCGAACGTACGGCGCCTGAGTCCGCTCTCTCTCCGAGAAGGAGTTTGAGCGCACCGAGCAGCGCCGTCTTACCGGCGCCCGTCTCGCCGGTCAGCACCGTCATCCCCTCGCCGAATTCGAGCCACACGTCTTCGATGAGTGCGAGATCACGTACATGGAGTTCGTGGAGCATTCGCTATCCTCCGTAGAACTCCTCGGCGACCGTGTCGTAGAAGTCGCGCCCGTGAAGCTTCACGAGCGCCACATCGTGGTCGCCACGACGGACAGTGATGCGCTGGAGCGAACGTCGACACGGGGCGGCGTCCCCATCCACGATCACGCACGCATCGCTGCGCGCGGGATCAGATAGGACGATATCGACGGTGTCCGCAGGACCGGTCAGGAGTGCACGCGCGAGCAGTGTATGGGGCGCCACTGGCACCACCACGAGTCCACCGAATCCCGGCGCAACGATAGGCCCACCTGCGGACAGGGCGTACGCCGTCGAGCCCGTGGCTGTCGCTACGACCACGCCGTCCGCGCGAAGGTCCGCGAGGCGATGGCCGTCGACCGAGAGCTCAAGTGCTACGACACGAGCGGACGCGCCGCGAGACACGACGATCTCGTTCATCGCCCGGTAGAAGCCCGAGACACGGCCGTCGATGAAGACCTCGGCCTTGAGCGTCGCACGACGCTCCACGCGGGCATCGCCCGCCAAAGCGGCGCCAACCGACTCCCTCATGTTCGAGGCGTCAGCGCCTGAAAGAAAGCCCAGTCTCCCGAATTTGACGCCGAGTAGGGGCACCTCGACCTCTCCGAGAACGTGAAACGCCTTCAGTATGGTTCCATCACCGCCCAGAGCGACGGCGAGCGCGGGCACGCCTATCTCCGAGCCCGGAACTCCGATCGCATGCAGTCCACTCGCCTCGGCATCGGGCAACTGCATTATCGGCTCGAAGCCCTCGGCAGACAGCCAAGTAACGAGCTCAGCGGCCGCGGTCACGGCCCCCGGGTTGGAGGTATTTGGAACGAGTAGAACGCGCACGCTATCCTCCCAGCACCGCATGGGCCGCGACGACTACCTCGGCCGGCGTCACCTGAGTGGGCTCGCCAGAAGGCGACGCCCACAACCAGAATTCGATGTTACCTTCAGGACCGCGGATGGGCGAGAACTCGAGTCCGCGCACGACGAGCTCTTGCGCGTGTGCGGACTCTACTGCCCCAGCGAGCACCTCTTCATGGATCTGTGGATCTCGTACGACTCCCTTTTTGCCCACACGCCCCTTACCGGCCTCGAACTGGGGCTTAACCAACGCGAGCAGATCGCCTGACTCCGCAAGCAGAGCCCGGAGGTGCGGAATAACCGTACGCAGAGATATGAACGAGACGTCGCAGACGACGACGTCGAACGGTGCTCCCAGTTCGCTCGGATCGACGTTTCGCACGTTCGTCCGCTCGATCACCGTAACCCTCTCGTCGGTGCGCAAGCTCCACGCCAGCTGTCCGTAGCCGACATCGAGCGCAACGACACTGGCCGCCCCCGATTGCAGCAGGCAGTCGGTGAATCCACCCGTGCTCGCGCCCACGTCGATGGCGCGGCGCCCGCTCACCTGAACGTCAAAGGACTCGAGTGCCCGCGCCAGCTTCTCGCCACCCCTCGAGACGAACCTGGGTCGCGCTGTCACCTGAATGTCGGCGTCCTCATCGATGAGGTGCCCGGCTTTGGTAACGATCTCCCCGTTGACCCTCACCAAGCCTGCGAGCACTGACGATCGCGCCTGCTCGCGCGAGGGCAGAAGCCCGCGCTCAGCGAGCAGGGCGTCGACGCGACGGCGCGTCATCGGCGGCCTTCTCCGGTCGAGCCGGAAGGACTTCGGGGTGGCTGGAAACGAGCGGCACGTCGATGAGCTTCCCCAGGACCGCTGCACGAACGCCCTCAGGGGTCAGGCCTATCTCTGCCAGCAGCTTGGGCATGGCCCCATGCGTGACGAAACAGTCGGGAACAGCCAGTCGGAGAATGGGCGGACGCAGATTCAGATCGGAGAGAGACTCGCATACGGCCGCGCCAAAGCCTCCGACACCGGTGTTCTCCTCCACAGTGACCAGGAGACGGTGTGTCATGGCAGCATCCGAAACGGCCTCCAGATCGATCGGCTTCACCCAACGCATGTTGAGGACAGTGGCACTTACGCCGTCTTCGGCGAGCAGCTGGGCCGCGCTTTCCGCGACTGTCACCATGCGGCCCACGGCAAGAATCGCGACGTCGGTGCCGCTGCGCCTCGTTTCGGCCCGCCCGGCCTCCCACACGCTTGGGACCGTAGGAACGACGCGACCTGAGGCGGATCCGCGTGGATATCGGATTGCCACAGGGCAGCTCGCCTCAAGAGCCGTATGGAGGGCGTCGGCAAGCTCGACTTCGTCGCACGGCGCCAGAACCATCATGTTGGGAATCGAGCGCAGATACGTGAGGTCGAAGACACCGTGGTGTGTAGGGCCATCCTCGCCGACAAGACCGGCGCGGTCCAGACAGAAGACGACATGCAGGTTCTGCAGCGCAACGTCCATGATGAGCTGATCGTAGGCGCGCTGGAGGAACGTCGAGTAGATGGCGACTACGGGCTTTCTGCCGCCGAGCGCCAGTCCGGCCGCGAGGCCGACCGCGTGTTCTTCAGCGATTCCCACGTCGTAGAAGCGGCTGGGAAAGGCACGGGCGAAGCGATCGAGACCTGTACCAGACGGCATAGCAGCCGTGATGGCAACGATGCGTTCGTCCTTCTCGGCTTCCGCTACGAGCGCCAGCGAAAACGCCTCTGTGAAGCTGATTGCGCCGGTTCCACCGTTGGCCTTGCCGGTAGCGATGGAGAACGGGCCGATGCCGTGAAACGCGTCGGGCTGTTCCTCGGCGTGCGAATAGCCCGCGCCCTTCTTCGTGACAGCATGGACGATAATCGGGCCCTCGGCCTTCTTGGCAGCACTGACGGCCTGCTCGACGGCGGCGATGTCGTGACCGTCGATCGGTCCGACGTACTTCAAGCCAAGCTCCTCGAAGAGCATCCCGGGAACCAGGAGCTGCTTGACCGACTCTTTGACGGCCTCACCGGCGTCCACCATCACCTTGCCGATGGAAGTCGTAGCCAAACGCGACTCAACTCCATCGCGCAGCCGACGATAACGCGGATCGAGTCGAGCGCGGGCGAGGTAACTCGCGAGCGCGCCGACGTTGGCGGAGATGGACATCTCGTTGTCGTTCAGGACGATTACCAGTCTGGTTCCCAGGTGGCCTATGTGATTCAACGCCTCGAAGGACATACCGCCGGTCATCGACCCATCTCCGATGACAACGAGCATTGCTTCGTCGCCCTTACGCGCGTCGCGTGCCAGTGCCAGCCCGAGGGCAACCGAAAGCGAGTCGGATGCGTGACCGGCGTCGAAGCTGTCGTACGGCGACTCGCTTCGCTTGGGGAAACCGCAGAGACCGCCGTATTGCCGGAGAGTCGCAAAGCGGTCGCGCCGACCGGTTATGAGCTTGTGCACGTAGGACTGATGTCCCACGTCGAAGATTATTCGGTCCCCGGGACAGTCCATTGCGCGATGTATGCCGAGGGTTAGCTCGACCACTCCCAGGTTCGGCGCGAGGTGTCCGCCGGTGAGCGATACGGTGGAGATCAGCTCTTGGCGAATCTCCTCCGCGAGGCGGTACAGCTGAGCGTCGTCGAGCGACTTCACGTCGCACGGCGCTTCTATGCTGTCCAGTATCCGCTCGCGGTCCAAGGTTAAGCCCATCTGTCTGGTCTGCCGGTCGTGCTCAACGCCAGAGAACCAAGACAATAGTATGCCTGTGCGCGCCCGGTCGAAGCTCGGGCCGCTTGCTCGGCGGCGCGCTTCCGGCCTACGATGCGGCGCCGGCTTCGGTTCCAGATGCCCCCGCGTCCGGATTTCCGCCCTCTTCCACCCCGTCCACAGTGGACGCGCTGTCGAATCCAGCCGAATCCTCTGTGGCGGCGAGGTCCTCGGATTGAGGCGCCCCCCCAGCTTCCCAGTCCGCGTGGTCGATCAGTTCGGTGCACTGATTGGCGAGGCGAACGCCCTCTTCAAGAAGATCGAGGCTCTTTTCGAGGGAGACGTCCTTCTTCCTCACCTGCGAGACGATTTCTTCGAGGCGCAGGCGGGCCTGCGCAAAACTGTAGGAGTCCTCAGGCATAGCTGCTCGTCACGCTCCAGTCTCGTGCTGCTCGGCAATACGGCCGAGCACGCCGTTCACGAACTTCGACGAGTCATCGCCCCCATAGACCTTGGCGAGCTCAACCGCCTCGTTGATCGCCACGCTTGGAGGTACGTCCGACTCGTGTATGAGCTCGTAGGTCGCGATTCGAAGTATGTTCCGGTCGACCAGCGGCATGCGCCCGATCGACCAATGCTCGGACGTTGCCGCGATCACCTCGTCGAGTTCAGTGATCGACGACTCCACGCCGCGAGCGAGCTCCTGACTGTACGCGTCGGGGTCGCCATCCTCGTTTGAGTACGTGGCGTGCCCGAGAATGTATCCGATGCTTTCGCCGGTGACTTCGCGCTGGTAGAGCATTTGAAGGGCGAGGCGACGCGCCTTATGACGTTCTGCGTATGCCATCTACTCGGGGAAGACGAGTCCGTCTACATACACATCGACGGCCGCCACCTCGACTCCGACTTGACTGGCAAGCGCATCGGCGACGGAGGCCTGCACATCTTCGGCCACCTTGCGCAGCTTGGAACCGTACGTCACCTGTACGTGGATGCTTGCCGAGAGGCTGCCGTCCTCGCTCGTGACGACGTCGACCGCGCGCGAAGTTCCCTTGCGCGCGCCCTTCTGAACGAGCCCGGCAAGACCCGAAGCACCTACGGCTGCGATACCTTCGACGCTTTCGGCGGCCACGGTCACTATTGTGTCGAGCACACCCGGCGCGACGCCGAGCCCCTCGAGGCGAATTTCGTCAGACATGCTCACTCCTCAAGGCGCCCTAGGCGCCGCCCATCTCGGTTTCAACGAAATCAGTATAGACCTCGCCACGCTCGAAGGCCTTGTTCTCGACTACCCGCAAATGAAACGGAATCGTCGTAGGGATGCCCGTCACGATGAACTCGTCGAGCGCACGACGAGCGCGAGCTATCGCCTCCGGTCTCGTCTCTCCCCAGACAATGAGCTTCGCGAGGAGCGAGTCGTAATTGGGTGGGACCCGATACCCGGAGTAGACGTGGCTGTCCACTCTTACTCCGAGGCCACCCGGAGGATTGAATACCTCGATGAGTCCGGGGTGCGGGCGGAAGTTGTGAGCCGGGTCCTCGGCGTTGATACGAAACTCGATCGCGTGACCGCGCAGAACGATGTCCTCTTGGTGTGCGTGCTTCAACGGGAGCCCGGCGGCGATACGGATCTGCTCTTTGATGATGTCCACGCCGGTGATCTGCTCGGTGACCGGGTGCTCGACTTGCACGCGCGTGTTCATCTCCATGAAGTAGAACTCGCCATCAGTGTCCAACAGGAACTCGACCGTGCCTGCGTTGACGTAATCGACCGCTCGCACGAGTTTGATCGCGGCGGCGCCCATTGCCTCGCGCGTTTCCTGAGAGAGCGCAGGCGAGGGCGCCTCCTCAACCAGCTTCTGGTGTCGGCGCTGTATCGAGCAGTCCCGCTCCATCAGATAGACGGCGTTGCCGTGAGTGTCCGCGAGAATCTGGATCTCGACGTGCCGGGGCCGCGCCAGATACTTCTCCAAGTAAACCGTGTCATTGCCGAAGGCCGCTGCGGCCTCGGTACGGGCGGCAGTGAAGTTGGCGTCGAGTTCCGAAGCGTCCTTGGCGACGCGCATGCCCTTGCCGCCACCACCGGCTGACGCCTTGATAAGCACGGGAAAGCCGACCTGTTCGGCGAAGCGTAGGGCCTCAGCCGCAGTCTCGACAGGGCCGTCGCTGCCGGGAACCGTCGGCACACCGGAAGCGGCGGCCGTGTCACGTGCCACGGACTTATCGCCCATCCGCTCGATCGCCTCGGCGGAAGGACCGATGAAGGCGAGGCCGGAGTCGACGCAGGCCCGCGCGAAGGCCGCGTTTTCAGCAAGGAACCCATAACCGGGATGGATGGCCTGAGCACCCGTGGTCAGAGCGGCGGAAATGATGTTCGCCATGTTGAGGTAGGAGGCCGTAGAGAGCGCGGGTCCGATGCACACCGATCGGTCGGCCATCGCAACGGGAAGTGAATCGCGATCGGCCTCGGAGTAAACGGCGACCGTCTCGATCCCCATCTCACGTGCTGCACGGATAACGCGAAGCGCGACCTCGCCGCGGTTCGCTACAAGGATTCGGTCGAACACGTATCGCCCCTGACCTAGGCCGGCTCGTAGTAGAACAGGACCGTGCCGTACTCAACCGCGTCGCCGTTGTCGACCGCTATCTCTCGGATCACGCCTGCTTCCTCGGCAATGATCTCGTTCATGAGCTTCATTGCCTCAAGGATGCAGAGCGGCTGTCCCTCGTCCACTCTGTCCCCGACCTTGACGAAGGCCGGAGCATTCGGTGACGGCGCCTCGTAGAAGGTGCCGACCATGGGCGCGGTCACGGTTCTCCACGAAGCGGGCCGACCACCGTCCATTGCGTGCGCGGCCGGCTCAGTCGCCGCCGATGGCGCAGACGTGGCGGTAGCAACGGGCGCGGCGGCGACGGCTACGGCTCCGCTCTTGCGCACGACGATCCGGCTGTCACCCTCTTCGATAACGACCTCGGCCACGTCCGACGCTTCGACCATCTTGATGAGCTCTCGAATCTGGTTGACGTCCACCGAATCGTCCTCCTTGACGGTATGGATCTCTTCACTCATGAGGAACACGGCCTTCTCGGCCCCCTCGCGATGTGCACTCAAGTATGTGCGCGCTTCATTCGGGAAGAGCGCATACATCAGTACGTCCTCTTCGCTGCGAGCCAGATCGCCGATCTCCTCGGCCGCATCGTTGTAGCTTGCGGTGACGAGCGACCCAGGGCGGATATCCGCGGCCAACGGCTGCTCGTCGCCGAGCACCTTGGCGACGATCCCCTTGTCCATCGGCCCGGGGGCCTTGCCATAGTTGCCCCTGATGTAGTCTTTCATCTCGTTCGGAACGATTGACCAGCGCTTACCCGTCAAGACGTTCATGACGGCCTGGGTTCCGACGATCTGTGACAGAGGCGTGACGAGGGGCGGGTAGCCGACCTCAGCACGCACCTTGGGGATTTCTTCGAGCAGATCGGGAAGCCGGTCGCTTGCCTTCTGTACCTCAAGCTGGCTGATGAGATTGCTCATCATGCCGCCGGGTACCTGATGGCTGAAGACCTCCATCTGCAGCAGGGAGGTCACACCGCGCTTGAGTCCCTTGCGGCGACGGACGTCCTCCCAGTACTCCGCGATCTCGAACAGAAGATCGAGGTCAAGGCCCGAGTCATACGGGCTCTCCTTCATCGCGGCGACCATCATCTCGACTGCAGGCTGGCTGTTACCGAATGCGAGCGCCACGACGGCCGTGTCGATGATGTCCGCTCCCGCCTCGGCCGCCTTGAGGTAGTTCATCGGGGCCATACCGCCGATGTAGTGGCAGTGAACGTGGACGGGCAGTCCGACCTCTTCCTTCAGCGACCGCACCATCTTCTCGGTCCGGAAAGGTGTGAGCATGCCCGCCATGTCCTTGATGCAGATGGTGTCGGCCCCGAGCTCCTTGAGCTGCTGGGCATAGTCTAGATAAGTGTCGAGCGTATGCACGGGAGAGACCGTGTAGCTGATGGCTCCCTCAAAGTGACCCCCGGCGTCCTTCACCGCACGCGCGGGCACCTCGACATTCCTTATGTCATTAAGCGCGTCAAAGACCCGAAAGACGTCGATACCATTGCGTTTGGAGGCCCGAACGAACCGGTCGACGACATCATCACTGTAGTGATGGTAGCCAACGAGATTCTGGCCGCGCAGCAGCATCTGGAGTGGAGTCTTCGGACAGTGGTGCTTGATTACACGCAAGCGCTCCCAAGGGTTCTCGTCGAGGAACCGAAGGCATGAATCGAAGGTGGCTCCGCCCCACACCTCCATGGACCAGTAGCCGACAGAGTCCATCTTGCCGAGGATGGGCAGCATGTCGCCGACTTCCATCCGCGTAGCCCAGAGCGACTGGTGAGCGTCGCGAAGCGTCGTGTCAGTGATATGTACAGGTCGCACCGTCGACCTCCCTTGCAGCCATGGGACGAGTGGTGCGAACGCACCGTAGTCCAGAGATTATATACGAGCCGCGGTCGGGAGCGAACGCCCCGGCCGCGGCTCAGCTTGCGATGTGTGCAGAAGCTAGACGCGTGTGATGTAACGTCCGTCGCGCGTATCGATCTTAAGCTTGTCTCCGGTGTTCACGAACATGGGGACCTGAACTACTGCACCAGTCTCCAGCGTGGCCGGCTTCGTTCCACCCTGCACCGTATCGCCCTTGAACCCCGGATCGGTCTCGATGACTTCGAGCTCGACGAACATTGGCGGCTCGACGCCCAGATACTCGCCGTCGGCGGTCATGACCGCCACGTCGTCGTTCTCCTTCAGCCATTTGGCAGCTTCACCGACGAAGTCGACATTCAGTTCGATCTGGTCATACGTGGTGTTGTCCATGAAATGATACGTTCCGCCGTCGTTGTAGAGATACTGGAGGTTCTTGGTCTCCACACGGACATCGTCGAACTTCTCGCCCGCACGGAAGGTGTAGTCAACAACCCGTCCGCTCTGGAGCTCCTTGAGCTTGGTCCTAACGAAGGCACCGCCCTTGCCGGGCTTCACGTGCTGGAAATCAATGATGAGCCAGCGCTTGCCTTCGTGCACAATGCACATGCCGTTCTTGAACTGCGCCGTTGTAACAGGCACCCGGTACTCCTTCACACTCTCGCTCCCCCGACCAGCGGAGCGTCCGTTTACAGCTCGATCAGGTGCTTCGGTGAACGGGTGAGGACGCGCGCGCCATCCGCTTCAACGACCACCAAGTCCTCGATTCTAACACCCCCATAGCCCGGCTCGTAGACACCCGGCTCGATGGTGATGACCGCGCCCTTGGGGACGGGGCCCTCGGAGCGTGGTCCGACGCCGGGGAGTTCGTGGACCTCCATACCCACACCATGACCCAGCCCGTGGGTGAACAGGCTTGCCAGGCCGCGCTCCGTCAAGACGTTCCGCGCGGCGTCATCGATCTCTCGGCCCCCCCTGCCCGCGCTAACGGCCGCGGCTCCCGCAGCGTTGGCCGCGAGCACCGCGTCGTACATCTCGCGCTGGCGGTCGCTCGCCGAGCCAATGACCACGGTGCGAGTCATGTCCGCGCAGTACCCTTTGACGCGCGCCCCGAAGTCCATCTTCAGGAACTCGCCCGCGGCGATACGCCTGTCCGTCACCCGCGCATGAGGCAGCGACGAGTTCGGACCGCTGGCAACAATCGGAGGGAACGCGACACCGTCGCTGCCCGCCTTTCTCATGAAGAACTCCAACTCAAGGGCTATCTCTCGCTCGGTCAGTCCCGGCTCGATCACACCGAGGATGTGGTCGAATGCGCTGTCAGTGAGCGCTTGGGCCTCCGCGATACGAGCGACTTCTTCCGGCTCTTTGACCGTGCGGAGAGTCTCAACGAGATCGCGCGACGCGCTCACCTCGCCTTTGAAGGACTCTTTGAACTTCTCGAAGACCCTCTGCGTGACCGTGTCCTCGAGAGCCATCGCCGAGACTCCCGCGCCGATCAGGCCGTCGCAAGCCGCAATGACGAGGTCAGGCGGGCCCGCGATGACGTCCCACTCGGACCCGCTTGCCTCTCGCGCCGCAGCCTCCGAGTAGCGGTTGTCGGTGTACAGAGCGACTCTGTCGTTCGTGATCACCGCGATGTGAGCGCGCTCTTCGTCGAAGACACCCTCAAAACCGGTCAGGTACGCAATGTTGATGCTGTCGATGACAGCGACTGCCGCGAAGCCGTCTGCGCGCATCTTCGCCCGAAGGGCCGCAGTTCGATGGTCTGCTCTCACACTGACTCCTTGGCGAGCCGCGCTGCGGCTCGTAGGCCAAGCATGTAGCTCGTGACCCCAAGGCCACTGATCTGCCCTGCGCAGGCCGGCGCGATGACGCTCGTCCTCCTGAACTCCTCACGCGCGTGGATGTTCGAGAGGTGACACTCGACCACGGGAATCGCGATGGACGCCACCGCATCTCGGAGCGCGTACGAGTAGTGCGTTAAGGCCCCGGGGTTGAAGACCACGGCGTGGCAGGTGGACGCGGCCTCGTGAAGGCTGTCGATCAACACTCCCTCGTGATTGCTCTGGTAGAAGACGACCTCAACGCCGATTTCCTCGGCAAGCGACGAGATCGCGGCCTCGATGTCGGGCAAACGCGCCGCACCGTACACCTCGCGCTCCCGTTCACCGAGCAGATTGAGATTGGGTCCGTTCAGTACCAGGATGCGAATCATCGGTCGTCCCTTCCCTTCGTCGAGGCCCACGCCTCGAGATGCGCGCGAATGACCGCGTCCTCCACGACTTGGCAGCTCCAGACGCCGGGCGACTCGGCGAGCACCAGTCTTACCGCCCCACCTCGGACCTTCTTGTCTGAGTGCATTGCGTCGAACAACGGCTCAGGCGCCAACTCGATGTCGAGCGGCGGGAGGCCCAGTGCATCCAGCAGGCGGTCCTGTCGCTTGACGAACTCGATATCGGTCAGACCCCTGTCCATCGCGACGCGCGCCGCGAACCTCATCCCCTCGGCTACGGCTGCCCCGTGGGCGACCACGCCGAATCCAGCCACCGTCTCGATCGCGTGCCCGAACGTGTGCCCGTAGTTCAGACACTCACGGGGTCCTTCTTCCTTCTCGTCGCGTCCCACGACCCCCGCTTTGAACTCGACACACCGCTTCACCAGCTCCTCGGTGTCGGCCGTCGGCCCATCGCCGAGTTCAGGCCGCGCCTCCATCCAGCCGAGGAAGTCCTCTCCATCGAGCACGGCGCTCTTCGCCGCCTCCGCGAGCCCGCTGCGCCACTCGGGGACCGGGAGCGTGTCCAGGGTGGCGACATCCGCCAGCACCCAGAGTGGTTGCTTGAACGCTCCCGCTAAGTTCTTGCCGGCGCGCAGGTCGACCGCCGTCTTGCCCCCGACCGAGGAGTCCACCATCGCCAAGAGCGTCGTCGGTACCTGCACGAACGGGATCCCTCGGAGATAGACTGCGGACGCGAACCCAGCCAAGTCACCGACGACTCCCCCTCCGACCGCGACGATCAGATCGCTGCGGTCGAGTCTGGCCGCCGCCAACGCCTCGACGATGTCGCCCGCCATCTGCCAGCTCTTCGAGCTCTCGCCCGCCGGTACTGTCATCGCCGAAACCGCGAAATCGGCCTGGGCGAGTCCCGCATCGACGAGCGACGCATGCAGCGAAGCCACGACGGAGTCAGTGACCAGCGCGACTCTTGCGGCTTCCGTGAGCGGACGCAGTTGTCCGCCGAGACTGCCGAGAAGCCCTCGGCCAATCGTGACGTCGTACTCGGCTCCGGGGATCGGAACGTGGACGGTGGCTGTCACCTGGCGACTCCCTCCGTCGAAGTGATCTGGTTGGCGACCTGCTCGGCCGTACGGCCGGTCGTCTCGACAGTGGAGTCCGCGACGGATCGATACAGCGCCTCTCGGGCTGAGAGCAAGGAGGTCGCGGCGAGCGCACCACCGGGGCCGGCCAAGAGCGGACGCGTGCCCGCGTCTCCGATTCGAGCGAGGGCCTCACCTGCCGTGACCTGCAAGTAGACGACTCGCCCCAGCCGCTTGAGAAGGGCACGGTTCTCGGGGCTCAGAACTACACCACCTCCGCACGCGACGACGGCGGGTTCAGCGGACGAGAGCCCCCGGAGCGCTTCGGTCTCGAGCGCCCTGAACGCATCCTCGCCCTTCTCGGCGAAAATCTGCGTGACGGGCATCCGTGCCGCTCGCTCGACTAGTTCATCCAGGTCGATGAATGGCCGGCCCATGTGCGCGGAGACTAAGCGACCCACGGTCGACTTGCCGGCGCCCATGAATCCGACGAGGAAGAGATGGCGCGGGTCGATCATGGCTTCAGACGCGCACGATAGTGGTCGACGGCAGCAAGCAGGTCCTGGAGAGAGAAACGGCCGAATGCATCGAGGTATGCGCGCGCGAGCACGAAAGCGACCTCGGCTTCGCCGACCACAGCAGCAGCGGGTACTGCGCACACGTCGCTACGCTCTTTGCTCGCGTCGACGGCCTCAAGGGTATCGATGTCGACGCTCTTGAGTGGACGCATGAGGGTGGGTATCGGCTTCATCGCTGCCCTCACAACAAGGGTCTCGCCGTTCGTCATACCGCCCTCGACCCCACCGGCGCGATTGGTCGGTCGCCAGTAGCCGCGCTCGTTGTCGTAGCGAATCTCGTCGTGGACGCGACTTCCGGGAAGGCGCGCACTCGCGAAGCCCTCTCCGATTTCGACACCCTTGATGGCGGGTATGGATAGCAGCGCAAACCCCAGGGCCGCGTCGATTCTCTGATCAGCCTCGGCGTATCCGCCCAACCCGGGCACGAGGCCTGACGCGGTGACCACGAACACGCCCCCGAGCGATTCGCCCTGCGAGCGGGCGGCGTCCACGGCGTCTCTCATCCGGCTGGCCGTTGCGGGGTCCGGACACCCGACGTCGCTCTCGGACGCCGCATCGTAGTCGACCGAGCTTGAATCGCTGCGCGCGACAGAGACGTCGCCGATCGCTTCGACGTAGGAGCGGACGGTGACGCCGAGCGCTTCCAGGACTGCCTTGGCGACTCCGCCGGCCGCTACGCGTGCTGCAGTCTCCCGCGCGCTGGCGCGCTCCAGTACGTCGCGGGTGTCGTCCGAGCCGATGCGCTCGATGCCGGCAAGATCTGCATGGCCAGGACGGGGCGATGTCTCTCGGATGCCCTCGGGCTTCTGACCGGACACCGCCATGACGTCGAGCCAGTTGTCCCAGTCCCGATTCGCCACAGTGAGGCAGATAGGACTACCCAGCGTGCGACCGAAACGAAGGCCGGACAGAACCGTCGCGTGATCGGTCTCGATTCGCTGCCGACCACCCCGTCCGTAGCCTTTCTGACGGCGCGCGAGGTCAGCGTCGATCTTCGCGATTTCAATGGGGACGCCGGCTGGCACGCCGGTGACGACAGCGCACAGTGCGCGGCCGTGAGATTCTCCGGCAGTGGTATAGCGCATGCGCGAGAGCCCTTCGGCGGTGGGTGCGGTGGAGCCGATTCTACCAGAGCAGGGCGCCAAGGCCCTGTCTTTGGCGGGCCCCTACTTGGAGATGCCCTGACCCACCGTCAGCGTCACCCTGGTGTCGCCGTAAAGCATGACGACAGTGTTGCCGCTGATATCCAGCACCTGCCACGGGGTCTCGCCCAGCTGATCTCCTTCGCCGACCGTGTATGTCTGGCCGTTCCACACGAAGGTGGCCACGGGTTCCCCATCAACGGTCGATACGCTTTGGAGAAGAAGCGTGTCCGCAGGGACATCGACGTCATCGCCGCTGCCGTCGCCGCCATCGGTTCCGTCGCTATTCGTCCCGTCGGTTGTGGTTCCATCCGCCGAGGTACCACCATCGGTCGTGCTGGTTCCCTGGCTGCTGCTGGGGAGTGTTGACGGTTTCATCGTTGGCTCGAAGACATCCCTGAACACGAAAGTCGATGAGAGCGGCTTGACGTCTTTCGGCGTGGCGCTCTCCTCGTCGCTCGCCTCGGCATCAGCGGCTGGAGCGGACACTGCGCCGGCGGGCGGGACAAGCGCTTCCGCACTGTCGGGATCGTCCGGTCGAAGCACGAAGAGGAACAGTATCGCGCCGATTGCCGCCAGAACGAGCAGGAGCCCTATTCCGCCGAGAACCAGGCGTCCGTTCTTCGTGGCGGCAAAACCCGCGAGCCCGCGTTTCGGCTCAGGTGCGGCCTCGAAAGCTTCACTGCCTTCGGCTGCTGATGTGATGTCTTCAACCATGATCGGCTTCTCCTCCGTCACTGACCGGGCGGCGGTGCGGGCACCGACGAGGTCGACTCGGCGGACGGAATCACATACGTCTCGAGCTGGAGCACGCACTCAACGGAGTAGGGCGGCAGATCCTCTACTCCCTCATCGGTCGTACTCTCGTCCACCACACCTGAATCGACTTCGACGATGCGCACCTGCCTGCTCATTCGGCGAAGCCTCTGAACGAAGTCGACCGTGTCGGTCCACGTCCCCCACGTGGTCAGCGTCATAGGCATGGCAACCACGCCGTTACCCTGAACGAGGTCCGTGGGCTCTACTTCACGAATCTGAACTGCGCTTTCGTAAGCGAGATCCTGTAGTTCGATAATCAGGCTTGGCTGATCCGGAGTCTCAGGAACCGCAGCCGCCAGCTCGAGGAGTTCAGCATCTGTGAACGCCGCGTCTTCCTTTGCTGCCTGCCTGGTCTGGAGCAGCGTTTCCGCTTGAGTCACCTGGTCGTCGACTGAGGCGAACATGGTTTCAACCTCTGATAGGCGGCGGAACTGCGGCACGACCAGAACTGCGGCGGCTATCACTACAACCGCGAGCACGCCGAGTGCCACGAGAATGAGGGTGTAGCGCGGAGAGAGTTTCATCGCTATCCCCCTACTGGCCGGCCGGAGGCGGGGCAGGCACGGCGGTTTCGCTGATATCGGCTGCTGGCTTGGCGATCTTGGCGGTGGCCTGGAAGGCAACGACTTTCAGGGTGCCTCCCTCGTTCGTGGCCTGGTACTGGTCGAATATCTCGCTTCCCGCCATCGTCAGCCACACGTCGTTCAGGTCGTCGAGGCTGTTGAGGCGTACGATTCCTGCTGCAATCGACTTGTAGCTCTCATCGATCTGGGCGTCTGCGGCATCGGGTGTGTAGCCCGCGATTTCAAGTCCTGTGTCCTGGTTGAGTTTGATGTCCTCAAGCCACAGCGGATCGGGCAGGACCAGCGAGACTTCCTCCATGATGCGGCCCATGTCGATGCGGCCGTCCAGTGCCGACTGAGCGAGCGTGCGGCGACTCTGAAGCGACTGCCGCTGTTCCTCGAAGATGGCGAGCGCCCGCGACTGTTCGCTCAGATTGGAGACCGCCTCCTCAGCTTGCTGCAACTGCTCACTGCGCTGTGATATGAAGACCTGCAGACCGAGCCAGAGCACCAGCACAATGGCGAGGAGCACAGCGCCCGCGATGAAGATGTACGGATAGAACCTCTCGTACTTCCGGCGTTCGATTATTTCCGCCGGGAGCAGGTTGATGCGGACCATCTAGTCCACACCCCCCATGGCCAGGCCGATCGCAGCAGCGCAGCCCATGCGATCCGCGAGTACCGTCTGCTCGATGGCGCCGGATGCGTGCACGCGGCTCAGCGGGTCACCCATCACCACCTGTGTCTGCAGGCCCTTCTCCAGGT
>DATHUB010000267.1:0-4137 GCA_035462695.1 Coriobacteriia bacterium
CACGATCACGATCAGAATCGCGGTGAAGAAGCCCGAGCCGAACTGGATCGACTGGATGATCGCTATCGGGAAGCGGGCCACGATGCTCGCGAAGATCAGCAACGACATGCCGTTGCCGATACCGCGCTGGGTGATGAGTTCACCGAACCACATGATGAGGGCAGTACCGGCGATCAGCGTGGTAACGACCACCGCATACGTGAAGCCCACAGGTGGGGCACCAGGAACGGCGCTAGACGAGATGGCGCCGGCGCTCCTGAACACCGTCAACAGACCGAGCGCCTGCAGAAGGGCGATGCCAAGGGTCATGTAACGCGTGATCTGAGTGATCTTGCGCTGCCCGGCCTCGCCTTCCTTCTGCCACCGCTCGATCGTAGGGATGACTCCCTGGAGCAGCTGCATGATGATCGACGACGTGATGTAGGGCATGATGCCGAGCGAAAACACGGCGAACTGCTCGAGCGCCCCGCCTGAGAACAGGTTGAGGAGCCCGAGGGTCGCCGCATTGCCGACCGTCTGCTCGATGATCTCCGTGTTCACGCCTGGGCACGGTATGAATGAACCCACTCGGTAGAGTGCAATGATGCCAAGCGTGAAGAGGATCTTTCGCCGGAGTTCCGGGATCCGGAACGCGTTGGCAATCGCGGTTAGCACGGCGTCTCGACCGTCCCTCCCGAGGCCTCAATCTTGGCCTTCGCCGATCCGGAGACTTTGTCGACCTTCACGGTCAGCTTCTTGGTCAGCTCACCGTCGCCAAGGACCTTGACGGGGACGGCGATCGACTTGATGACGCCCGCAGCAACCAGCGTCTCACAGTCGACCGTGTCGCCCTCGGTGAACAGGGCGTCGAGGCGCGAAACGTTCACAACGGCGTATTCGATCTTGTTACGGTTCTTGAAGCCGGGCAGCTTTGGCAGGCGCATCGCAAGCGGCGTCTGTCCACCCTCGAAGCCCGGACCCTTGGTACCGCCGGCGCGCTGGCCCTGGCCCTTGTGGCCTCGGCCTGATGTGCCGCCGTGGCCGGAACCGTGGCCGCGTCCTACCCGCTTGCGGTCCTTCTTGGACCCGGGAGCGGGAAACAGGTCATGAATCTGCATGTCTTCGTTCTCCTTAACGCTGTTCCGACGCTCGCGCCGGTGCCGGCCGCTCGCCGCCGGCTGACTGTATGCAACTCAAGCATCCTATCAAACGCGCCGAAGGCCCGGCTGGAAAAGCCGGGCCTCGATACGCAGTTTGGCTAGAGCTCCTCGACCTTGACGAGATGCTTCACCTTGAAAAGCATCCCGCGCACTGCCGGGTTGTCTACCTTCTCGATCGAGTCATTGATCCGCTTCAGGCCAAGCGCCTTCACTGTGGCGCCCTGGTCATGCGGGCAGCTGATCGTGCTGCGAATCTGCGTGACCTTCAACTTCTTGGCTTCGGTCTTCTTCTTCGGCATGGACTACTCCTCCCAGCCGTAAACCCTGGCGACGGTCATACCGCGACGACGGGCAACCTGCTCGGCGCTCGAAAGCGCTCGCAGACCCTCCGCGGCAGCCTTCACCATGTTGAGTGCGTTGTCACTGCCGAGCGACTTGCTCAGCACGTCGGTGATCCCGCAAAGCTCAAGCAGGGCTCGAACCGGACCGCCGGCGATGATTCCCGTACCAGGCGCAGCCGGCTTCAGCATTACCCGACCGGCGCCGAACACGCCGTAGATCTCGTGCGGGAGAGTGCCGTGAATGATCGGCACCTTGAACATGTTCTTCTTGGCGTCCTCGATGCCCTTCTTGATGGCGATCGGCACTTCCTGGGACTTGCCCATGCCGACACCAACGTTACCTGCACCGTCGCCCACGACGACAAGCGCGGTCAGCGCAAAGCGCCGTCCACCCTTGACGACCTTGGACACGCGATTGATATAGACAACCTTTTCTTGGAGCTCCGACACCGGTGCTTCCCTGCGCGCCATTACCTAACCTCCCTAGAACTTAAGGCCGGCGCTACGCGCACCGTCTGCCAGAGCCTGGACCCGACCGTGGTACAAGCGCCCACCGCGGTCGAACACGACCTCGCTGACGCCGGCCTCGACCGCACGGCGGCCGACGACCTCACCGACGGCCTTGGCGGCCTCGATGTTGGAGCCCCGCTTAAGCGAGCTCTTCAGCTCAGGATCGAGAGTCGAGCTGGCAGCAAGCGTGCGGCCGGCGCGATCGTCGATCACCTGAGCGTATATGTGTCCGTTCGTGCGATGCACGGCCAGGCGCGGACGCTCTGCAGTCCCGCTCACCTTGCCGCGGACGCGGCGGTGGCGGCGAGCCAGTGCCGCCTGCTTCGCCTTGAGCTTATCCATGACGTCCTTCTCCTCGTCTCACTACAGCCCGCTCGGGGCCGATCGATTCCGTTACTTGGCAGCCTTACCGAGCTTGCGGCGGACGTACTCGCCCTCGTAGCGAACACCCTTGCCCTTGTAGGGCTCAGGCTTACGCCACGCGCGAATCTCGGCAGCGACCTGGCCGACGCGCTGCTTGTCGATACCCCGGACCGTGATCTTGGTCGGGGCAGGAACCTCGAACGAGATGCCAGGCTCAGGAGTAACCACTACGGGGTGGCTAAACCCGAGCGCGAGCTCAAGGTCGGTTCCCTTGAGGACGGCACGGTAGCCAACGCCGACGATCTCGAGGTTCTTCGAGAAGCCGTCGGAGACGCCGACAACCATGTTCGAGAGCAGCGTGCGGGTGAGTCCGTGGAGGGACTTCGCCTCGCGGCTATCATCGGGACGAGCGACGACGACGTTACCTTCTTCGAGGCTGATAGCCATCAGCTCGGAGAACGTCTGCGAAAGCTCGCCCTTAGGGCCCTTAACTGTGACGGTCGAACCGTCTATCTGCACCTCGACCCCGGACGGGACCGGGATGGGCTGTTTGCCGATACGTGACACGGCTTGCGCTCCTTTCCTTCAGTCCTAGTCCGATTACCAGATGTAGGCGACGACTTCGCCGCCGACGCCGGCCTTGCGGGCGACGCGGTCGGTCATGACGCCCTGTGACGTAGAGATGATTGCGATACCGAGTCCGCCGAGAACACGCGGCAGCTCGTCCTTCTTCGCGTAGACACGCAGGCCGGGCTTGCTGATTCGACGAAGTCCGGTGATCGTGCGCTCCTTGCGAGGACCGTACTTCAGCGTGATCTCGAGCTGATCCTGCGGAGTAGCCTCGATCACGCGGTATTCCACGATGTAGCCCTCATCCTTCAGGATGCGAGCGAGTTCGACGAGCTTCTTCGACGAAGGCATCGTCGTGCTCGTCTTGTAGGCCGAGTTTGCGTTGCGCACGCGCGTCAGCATATCGGCGATCGGGTCGGTCATGCTCATTTTTGAATCCTCCTATGGTCCGGGATGCTCCGCCCCGCGGTTCACAACGACCCGTGGTCGCTGTGCCTCTCGGAGCCGGCCTCCTCAGCGCGTTTGGCCTACCAGCTGGCCTTGCGGATGCCGGGGAGCTCGCCACGACTTGCCATTTCGCGCACGCAAATGCGGCACATTCCGAACTGCCGGTAATAGGCGCGCGGGCGACCACACCTGTTGCAGCGGTTGTGCTGACGCACGCCGAACTTCGGCTGGCGCTTCGCCTTGGCGATCATCGACTTCTTTGCCACTTCTTACCTCCGTCGTGAAGACGGGCGTCCTGCCCGCCGAACGGTGCTTCTATTTCTTGAACGGGAAGCCGAACGCATCGAGCAGCGCGCGAGCCTCCTCGTCAGTTTTCGCGGTCGTAACGAACGTCACGTCCATGCCGCGCGTCCGGTCTACCTGATCGTAGTCGACCTCCGGGAAGATCAGCTGCTCGGTGATGCCCATCGAGTAGTTGCCCCGGCCGTCGAAGCTGTTGGCCGGCAGGCCGCGGAAGTCGCGGATGCGCGGGATCGCAGCGCCGAGCAAACGATCGAAGAACTCCCACATACGATCGCCGCGCAGAGTGACCTTCGCGCCGATCGGCATTCCCTGACGAATCTTGAAGCCGGCGATCGACTTCTTTGCGCGAGTGATCATCGGCTGCTGGCCCGTGACGATTCGCAGATCCTCAACGGCGGCATCGAGCTGCTTCGTGTCAGTCACGGCAGCTCCGACGCCCATGTTGACGACGATCTTCTCCAGGC
>DATHUB010000268.1:0-2564 GCA_035462695.1 Coriobacteriia bacterium
CTCCGCTGACAGGGATTGCAGGGGAGGGCGGGATGGCTGACGACCAGAGGACCGCGCGGATCTTCGGAGTGCTGTTCATCATCACGTTCCTCACCTCGATTCCTGCGGCGCTTCTGTTTGGGCCGGTTCTCGAAGACCCTGCTGGCTACATCGCGGGTGGCGGGAAGGACACGCAGATCTACCTGGCCGCATTCCTGGAGTTGCTGCTGATCATTTCGAACGTCGGAACAGCCGTCGTGCTCTACCCGATCGCGAGGCGACGCTTCGAGACGCTCGCGATCGGCTTCGTCGCCGCTCGAATTATGGAGAGTGTTTTCATTGCAGCTGGGATCATGTTCGTGCTCGGGATCGTCGCCCTGCGTCACGAGTCTCCCGAGGCAGCCGACGTCGCTGTCTCATTAGCAGCGCTGAAGGACTTGTCGTTCTTATTCGGGCCAGGACTTATTGTCCCCATCGGGAACGGCCTGTTGCTCGGCTACATGATGTACCGCTCTGGCCTCGTCCCGCGACGTATGGCCTGGTTCGGTCTCATCGGAGGGCCACTCCTCCTGATTGGGCAGCTTGGCGTGCTCTTCGACTTGTGGGACGCCGGCAGCGCGGCGCGGGTCCTTGTAGCCCCGGAGGCCATCTGGGAGCTGTTCGTCGGGTTCTACTGCGCTATCCGCGGGTTCAGGCGCGATAGTCCGATCCTTTCCCGCGAGCCATGACTCTGGAGCCCAAACCGGGTTCAGGCGGCCCGTCGGCCCGGTCGACCGATGCTCTCCCCAGGCGGTGGCAACAGCTGCTCGCTCTGTCCGGCTTCGCGTTCGCGGTACTCCTCGTCCTCGGTTGGTTCCTGAGCGGTGGCAACACGCCGGACTATATGGCCACCGACGAGGACTGGACGACCTGGGCGGGCGAGGTTGGGCCGAGGAGCGGCATCGGTGCGTCCCTCATCCTTCTTGGAGGCGTCGCGTTCCTGCACTTCGCGGCGACCATTCGAAGCACACTGGGGAGCGCGGAGCCGACGGTTCGCGGGTCCGGGACGCTGGGTTACGCGGCGTTCGGGGGGGCTCTCGTTGGCATCGCGGGCATCGGGATGGCCCTCGTTAACGTCGCATCCGCGACCAGTGCGGGTGCCGACGCGGATCCGGTCGCCATTAGAGCGGTGGCAACCGCGTCCGCCGGCGCGTACCTGGTTGCCGCGATGGGCTTTGCCGCCTTCCTAGGCGCCGTCGGACTGTCGACACTGCTGAGCGGTTCCTTCCCCCGTTGGACCGGAGTCGTGGCACTGGTCGGGGCGGTTGCTTTCCTCATCACGTTCTTGACGGCCGTCGTAGGCCTCGGTGAAGACAGCGTGTTCGGGTATGGCTTTCTGCCTGGCATCCTGGCACTGGTGATCTGGTCGATGGCTACGAGTATTGCTGAATACCGTGCAGTGGCGACCTCCACACGCGAGCCCGCCCCACGAGAAGCCGAGGGGTAGACCGCCCGCGAGACGAGAGAGCGCGCGCGTCATGTCAGTGCCCGGCGTCGGAGAAGCCGTTCTGCACAAGGTGCTCCTCCACGAAGGAGCAAATCCGTAGGGCACATAAACTCTGGCTCCTTCCGGCGTAACCCAGGCAACGTCGGCGAGCTCATCTGCGTCAGCCACATGTGCGTCTCCGGAGATCATCTGGCAAGCGACGTAAACCGTGCGCCGCCCGGTATTGGGGTGGATTCGTTCGCCAAGGTTTGAAGTCGCGGTTACGGTGAGACGACTTTCTCACTCGCTCGCGCACGACGGCATCCTCCACCGTCTCCCCGGGCTCAACCTCGCCGGCCGGGAACTGCCAAGACAGGCTGTCCTCCTTGACCCGTCGTTGCACGAGCAGCAGCCTGCCGTCCCGGACGATGATGGCGGCGGAGATAGTGGGCCGTTCACCGATGCTCGTCGTCACATGCACTCCTTGATGAGGGTTAGCGCTGGCGGGTAAATGCGGTCGGCAGGAATGAACCTAAAGATCTCTGCGGCGGGTACCCATCGAACGTTCACATTTTCAAACGGGTCACGATTCTCCGGTTCGGCCGCGAGGTACTCGCATAGAAGGTACACGCAGTAAACGCCCGTGATGGGGTGAGTTCTGCTCCCAATCCTTCGTGCGACGGTGCAGTCGATGCCCGTCGCCGCCAATGTCTCGCGCACCGCTATGGCCTCTGGTGAGGCTCCCGGTTTGACGATCCCCGCGGGGACCTGCCATGTCGTGGACGCTTGGGTCTGTGGTCGTACGAGCAGTACCTGCTTGCCGTGGAGCACCACGGCCAACGCTATTTGGAGAGCTGCAGGGCGAGAGGTCCTTCTTGCGTTGGGCGGGGATGAGTTCGGACAGCAGCCGCTGTGTCGACGACGGCTGAAAACTGACCCCGTGGCGGCGGGGCGGGTTGACGGTCGCAGCGCCGTCAAACAATCTTAGGTGTCGAGGCCCACTACTTCAGGCTGAACGGCGGGTAACGGTCGGTGACCAGCAGGAAGGCATACGCCGAGACCCGGAGGCTCCATCGGCTGACTCCTACCACGAAGTCGAAGAGCGGCCGCGGATAGCGTC
>DATHUB010000269.1:0-5380 GCA_035462695.1 Coriobacteriia bacterium
GCATCCCCGTCATGGGCGGCGACGAGCGCGAGGTCATCGAGGAGATCGCGCACTTGGGCCTGAGGGCGTCGGTCCTGGGATGGAATCGCGCGAACGTTGCCGACATCAAGACTTCCATCGACTGCGGTGTCGACGCGGTCGCTATCTCGCTTGCAACGAGCGACATCCATATCCAGACCAAGCTGCAGAAGGACCGCAAGTGGGTCCTCGATTCGATTCGCAAAGCGGTTGCCTTCGCCAAGAGCCACAACGTTTACGTCTCGGTGAATGCCGAGGATGCGAGCCGAACCGAGTTCGACTTCCTTCTCGAGTACGCCGCGGCCGCGAAGGCGGAGGGCGCCGACCGCCTGCGCTTCTGCGACACGATCGGTGTCATGGAGCCGCTGCGCACCTACAAGGTCGTCAAGGAGCTCATTGAGCAGACGGGCCTCGACATCGAGATGCACACGCACAACGACTTCGGCATGGCCGTAGCGAATGCTGTTGCGGGTATCCACGGCGGCGCGAACTGGGTGAACGTCACGATCGGTGGCCTCGGCGAGCGTGCCGGCAACGCCGCGCTCGAGGAGATCGTCATGGCCCTCAAGTACCTCGAGGACCTCGACGTCGGCATCGAGACGCTTCGCTTCCACGAGATCGTCGACTACGTCATGCAGGCGGCGGGACGCCAGGTTCCGGCCTGGAAGCCCGTCGTGGGCAGCAACATGTTCGCGCACGAGAGCGGCATTCACGCCGACGGCGTGATAAAGAACCCGAAGACCTACGAGGTATTCACTCCCGAAGAGGTCGGCTGTACTCGCCAGATCGTCGTGGGCAAGCACTCTGGATCGCGCACCATCGAGATGAAGTTCGGCGAGTACGGCATCCCGATGAGCCGCGAAGAGGCCACCGCGCTGCTCCCGCACGTACGCACCCGAACGATCGAGCTCAAACGTCCGCTATTCGACAAAGAACTGGTCGAGCTGTTCAACGAGTACCGCGCCGGCACACTGGCCCAGAGAGCAGCCGGCTAGACCGTTCGATTCACTGAGGAGCTGATCCCTTTTGCCCGGAAAGACAATCGCCGAGAAGATCTTCTCGGCACACTCAGGGACTGACGCACACGCCGGCGACATCGTTGTTGCCGACGTCGACTTCGTGATGGGCCAGGACGGCACCTCGCCGCTCGCCATCCGCGCGCTGCAGAACATGGGCGTCACCGAGGTCTTCGACCCGAACAAGGTCGCGCTGGTCATGGACCACAGCTCGCCGAGCCCGATCGAGGGCGTCTCGGCGCTGCACACGATGATGCGCGAGTTCGGCAAGCAGACCGGCGCTACCGTCTACGACGTGGGCGAGGGCGTCTGCCACCAGCTCATTCCTGAGAAGGGGCACGTCGTTCCCGGCGATCTGATGGTCGGATGCGACTCACACACCTGCACCTACGGGGCGCTCAACGTCTTCTCCACCGGCGTGGGCTCGACCGATGGTGCGGCCGCGATGGCCGCGGGCAAGCTGTGGTTCAAGGTGCCCGACACGATGAAGGTCACCTACAACGGCGAGCTTCAGCCGGGCGTCTTCTCCAAGGACCTCGTCCTCTACCTCGCCGGCCAGATCGGCGTGGACGGCGCGACGTACGAGGCGATCGAGTTCCACGGCCCGGCAATCGACGAGCTGTCTGTCGAGGGACGCATGACGATCAGCAACATGGCGATCGAGGTCGGCGCGAAGGCCGGTCTGATGAAGGCCGACGCCAAGACGCTCGCCTGGTTCGAGGGTCGCGGCGAGAAGACGCCGAACCCGCAGGACCCCGACGCCGACGCGGTCTACGCCAAGACACTCGAGTTCGATGCGAGCGCCATCGGTCCGCAGATCGCGAAGCCGCATGCGGTCGGCAACGTCTCGCCGATAAAGGACGTCGAGGGAACGCCTATCGCCGAAGGGGTTCTCGGCACCTGCACGAATGGGCGACTTGAGGACTTCGCGATCGCCGCGAGCATCCTCAAGGGCCGCAAGGTCCACCCAGACGTGCGCTTCATCGTCGCTCCGGCTTCGCGGCAGATCCTGCTCGACGCCATCGAGGCCGGCTACATCCAGACGCTCGTCGAGGCGGGCGCCGCACTGGTCACGCCGGGTTGCGGGCCATGCGTAGGCACGCACAACGGCGTCCCAAGTGACGGAGAGAACGTCATCTCGACCGCCAACCGCAACTTCAGGGGCCGCATGGGCAACAGCAACTCGTTCATCTACCTCGGCAGTCCCGCCACAGTCGCGGCGTCGGTCATCGAGGCCAAGATCACAGACCCGCGCAAGTACTTCGGGTAAGCGCCAAGAGACGGATGGGGCACACACGCTTCTTCCGCCACGTAATGCACATCTAGTCCGATGGGAGATACGACGCGATGACGCTCGAAGCGCGCGCCTTCAAGTACGGCGATGACATCAATACCGACTACATCATCAGTGGTAAGTACAAGTTCAAGTCCGCTGATATGGAGGCCATGGCGGTCCACGCTATGGAGGAGCTCGACCCGGATTACTTCAAGAAGGTGAAGCCCGAGGGAGGATTCCTCGTGGCCGGGAAGAACTTCGGCATGGGCTCTAGCCGTGAACAGGCTCCGCTCGTGCTCATTCACAGCAACACCAAAGCTGTACTCGCGAAGAGCTTCGCCCGCATCTTCTACCGCAACGCGATCAACACCGGGCTGCCGGTCGTCGAGTGCGACACGGACCTCATCGACGACGGAGACGAGCTGGTGGTCGACCTCGAAGCTGGCGTCGTGCGTAACCTGACTAAGGGGAGCGAGATCCCGTTTCCGCCGCTTCCGCCGGTCATGGCGCAGCTGCTGGCAGATGGCGGACTGGTCGAGCACTTCAAGAAGCACGGTGGCTTTAACCTGTAGATACCGGTGACTGTGGAGGCCCCAGATATGGCCGATGACCGCGTACTGACGTTTTCACCCGATGGAGACAAGTCCGAGCTAGCGGGCTTGGCTCGGACTGAGCCTGCCGTTCTGACCGGAATCGTCGCGGCGCTCGCCGGCGACGATCGCCGTTCTCGGCAGTTCGCTGCGAGCACCGTGCACGAACTCGCGCTTCACGAGCCCGCGCTGCTCAAGCCGTACTCCGAGGAGCTCGCCGATGCCCTGCACCGGCCCGAGTCGCAGACTCGTTGGGAGGTGCTTGGCACGTTCGAGAAGCTGGTGGCGGTCGACGCGCGTCTCGTCGACAAGGCGCTCGACGGTGCCGAATCGGCGCTGCACGACGAGGAGTCCGGTGTCGTGAGACTTGCGGCCTTCCGCTTGATGACCAGCTACGGCGCCACGACGGCCCGCCGTTCCGAACGTGTGTGGCCGCTGATCTCCGAGGCCATCCGCTGTTATCACGGTGACGCCGAGTTCCCCGCAATGCTTTCCGGGGTCTA
The DNA here is from genome assembly GCA_035462695.1 of Coriobacteriia bacterium. Taxonomy (GTDB): domain Bacteria; phylum Actinomycetota; class Coriobacteriia; order Anaerosomatales; family PHET01; genus DATHUB01. The sequence goes on from DATHUB010000269.1 coordinate 3,404, forward strand.
TCGCATGGTGTCGGGCAACGCCGCCGACGAGGTCAAGCTTGCCGCAGCCGACATCATGGCCTTCGACGCCGAGAACGGTAAGGGGCTACTCAAGCGGCGCGCGAGCCGCATTGTGGAGTGCGCTCCCAAGAAGGGCCGCAAGAAGAAGCCGCAGCCCGAAGCATAGGTCGCATCGAAGTATTCTCGGGCGCGCGCTCTCCACACGGAGGGCGCGCGTTCGTCTTGCTAGAAGTCGATGTAGATGAACTCGCTCGCGCCCGAGCTAAAGAGGACGACCGCCACGAGCAACGCGGCCCAGACCATTCCCCAGCCTACGTCGACGAGTATCTCGAGTGCGGTTCCGCGCTCGACTCGGTCGCGGCCCATCACATACCTCCTGTTACCAGCTGGCGCAGCATTATCACGAAGCGAGAGAAGGGCATTGCAAAGAGTCCCCAGCCAAGCGAGACCAGGGAGAAGGTCAGCACGCCCGCAGCGAGCGCTCTCGTGCCCGCGATAGTGCGCTGAAGCAGAGGGTTCGCCACGACGGGCAGCTGCGGTTTGAGCTTGAGCGTATACACGCGGTGCCCCGCCATGAGAGTCCCGTGATACAGGCCCCAGCCGAGGAAGTTCCACGCCGCCCCGTGCCAGATTCCCGAAACCGCGAACGCCGCGATGAGGTTCACGCACTGGCGCCACGTTGCGCACCTGCTGCCGCCGAGCGGCACGTATACGTAGTCGCGGATCCAGCCGGTCAGCGAGATGTGCCACGAGCGCCAGAAATCGGCGATGTTCGTCTTTAGGTAGGGCCATGCGAAGTTCTCCGGCACCTTGAGGCCGAAGAGCCGCGCGGAGCCTATTGCGATGTCCGAGTATCCGGAGAAGTCCAGGTAGATTCTCAGCGAGTAGGCGACCAGTGCAACGACGATGTCGAGGCGCGTTGCGGCCTCCAGCGCTGCCTGGGCGGTCAGTGGCTCCGTCCAGAGCATCAGTGTGTCGGCAAGCACTACCTTCTTCGCCAATCCGACCAGTATCCGTGTGGTTCCTTCGGTGAGGTCCTCTGCGCTCGTACGCGCCTCTCGCACCTGACAGTAGAAACCTTGGAAGCGCTTGATAGGGCCGGCGACCATCGTCGGAATGAAGAGCGCGAAACCGAGGAAGTCCTCGGCGGCGTGCTCGGGCAGCCGCCCCTCGCGGGCGTCGACGAGATAGTGGACGAACTCGAACGTGAAGAAGGAGATGGCCAGCGGCAAACGCACGTCCTCGAATGTCGGCAGGCCGTTGGCCCCGGCGCCCGTCGCGGTGCTCGATAGGAGTCCACCGTACTTGTAGACCATCAGGAGGCCGATGGTGATAACCAGACCGGCTGCAAACGCCAGAGTAGCGCCGTTGCCGCGCCGGCGGACGATGCCGCCGAGTACGTACACCAAGACTATCTCGGCGAGAAGCACAGCCACGAACGCGGGTGAGAAGTACGCGTAGAACAGGATTCCGGTCAGGAACAACCACCAGGGCTTGGCGGCGGCGGGCAGGAATCGAAATACGAGCACGGAAACGGCGAGCGCAACGAAGAAGGCCGGTTCGTTGAATATCATCGCGCGGCCGTCCCGCCCGAGGCTGCGACGAGGTCTTTGGTAGCAGCCCAGAGGCGCTCCGCGACCAGACGACTTCCCGCTTCGGTCGTGTGATTGACGTCGGCGAATGCCGCCGAGGGGATCGCGCTCTCATCGTTGAGGTCGATGAAGCGGTGACCTCGTGCCTCGACGATCCTGCGCAGCGGATCCACGTTCTGCCGGTATCGCTTCTCGTCGTACAGGTCGAAGGAGCGCAGCGCCTCGACGTTAAGCGGCGACAGGTAGAAGACCGCGCGTTTCCCGTCCTGTTGCAGGTCGGAGGCGAGCCGTTCTATCACACGCACCTCACTATCGCGAGGGTCGAGCCGGTAGTCGCCCGCCGAGGCGAACTCGTCGATCACGAGCATCTGGGCGTCAGGCTCTA
>DATHUB010000270.1:0-3917 GCA_035462695.1 Coriobacteriia bacterium
AGATGCGGGAGTCGAACTCATCGCTCATGTACTGGATCTGCTCGGAGGTAATCAAGTGGTCCTGCTGGCTTGACGTAGCGGGCGGCGTCAGATCGTTCCAACCAACGTAGACGTCGGAGTGCGCTCCGCTCGCTTCCTTCCAGAACGGCACCACGTGCGGTCCCGCGTGCGCGGGGTCCCAGTCGAACATGGTGAGAACGAGATCGGGCTCTCTCCCATCGTGCAGATAGGGATCGCCGAGGGCGGCGATGGCCGCCTTGGCCTCGTCCTTTCCGAGTTGACGGGGAATGGGAGTGGCCGCAGCGACGGCGTCACCGTCAATAGGGATGTTGGTCTTCGGGACCGCTGCGAACGCGGAGACGGCCGAGGAGGCCAGCACCAAGGCGATTGCGACAATCAGGAGACGTGCGTAGCGCATAGTGCTCCCCTTTCACTTACGGCCCCCACCCAAGGCTGGTCTCAGCCACGGCGTGAGTCACAGCAGACCCCATATGTAACACGCGGGAGGAAGCCCTTTCCATCCGTCAAAGGGGTGAGTCTGGCCGGAAGCGTTGCGGGGAAGCGATAGACTCTAAGGCACCCGACAGCGCGTGCGAGGAGAGCACTTATGCCCGTGGTCGATGTCCACACACACGTCTTCCCGCCTGCACTTGCCGAGCGCGCAGTCGGTTCGCTCGTACACGGAGCTCGTCTAAAGCCCTACTACGACGGCACCGTAGAGGGACTCCTCGGCGCGATGGACGAATCAGGCGTCGACGTCTCCGTGCTCCAGCCCGTGGCGACTCGGGCCGACCAAGTGCAGAGCATTAACGACTGGACCGCCTCGATCGCCGGTCCTCGCCTCGTTCCCTTCGGCGCAATGCATCCAGCCTTCGACGACCCCGAGGGCGAGATCGAACGCATGGGCGCACTCGGCATCAGGGGCATCAAGCTCCATCCCGAGTTCCAGGACTTCGACCCGCTCGACCCCCGCATGGAGCGCATCTACCGGGCGGCCGCCAAGCACAACCTGATCATCCTGTTCCACGCCGGTGAGGACCCGGCGTACGAGACGGTCCGGGGCGTGCCACCTACATTCAAGCGTCTGATCGCCGAGCACCCCGACCTGACGATCATCCTGGCTCATCTCGGCGGATACCAGATCTGGGACGAGGTCGCCGAACACCTGCTCGGCGAGAGGGTCTACCTCGACACGGCATACACGCTGGGGCACCTGCCGCCCGCTGATGTTGCCTCGATCATCCACGGTCACGGAACCGACCGCATCCTGTTCGGCAGCGACGGGCCTTGGACGGATGCGGGGGCCGAGATCGCCGAGTTGAGCGACCTCGGGTTATCGAGCGACGAGCTCGAAGCGGTGCTATGGCGAAACGCCGCGCAACTGCTCGACCTGGCCCTCTAGGCAGCTAGGGCGCCGCAGGAGTGCCACACCCGAGCGCCTCTTCATTGTCGAGCCCTGGCTCGACTCTGAGGGCCAGGATGGCCACGTCGTCGGTCAGGCCGCCTTCCGCGAACTCGGTGACGATTTCCGCGAGACGCGTGACCACGCTCTGAGGCGGGCCGTCACTGTCTGCGACCGACCCGGCCACTCGGTCCTCGCCGAACAGCTCCCGTCCGCGCCGAGCCTCGATGACGCCGTCCGTGTACAGGACGACCAGATCACCGGCGTCGAGGACTAAGGACTTGTCCGCGAAGGTGAAGTTCGAGAACGCGCCCACGAGTGGGGCAGTCGGCGTGAGTCGCTCCACCGTCCCGTCGGTTCGGCGCAGCATCCCTGTGGTGTGCCCCGCGTTGCAGTACGTCATCTGTCGACGGTCGGGACTGAGCACCGCGAAGAAGAGGGTGACGAAGATCTCGGACGTGGTACTCCGCTCGACCACGTTGTTGGTCCGCGCCACGACACTGGCCGGTCCGTGTCGGCCGTCTGAGGCGTAGGCGTGAACCGTGTTCTTCACGAGCGACGTCAGGACGGCGGCGTCGAGCCCCTTTCCGGACACGTCCCCTATCAGCACGCCCACCCGATCTCCCTCGATCTCAAAGAGGTCGAAGAAGTCGCCGCCCACCCGAGCGGCTTGGGTCGCCGAGCTGTAGACGCAGCCAAAGCCGATGCCCTCGACGGACTCCGGCATGGCAAGCAGGGACTCCTGCAGGATCGACGCGACGCGGTGCTCGGCCTCGTAGAGACGCGCGCGGTCGATTGCGAGGCTTACGGCGGTGGCAAGCCGCCCCGCGGCCTCCCGCGACCACTCAGTGAAACGCTGTGGTTCCGAGAACCCCAGGTTGAGTACGCCGATGAAATCGTCTTTGACCGCCAGCGGCAGCAGCATGTACGACCCCAAGCCGAGCTCATGCGCGGCCTCGGCTGACTCCGCGCTTCCTGCGGAGGCGTCTTCGACGAATACCGGCGCTCGGGTCTTTCGCGCGAGCTCAAGCGACTGCGCGACGGGTCGCGAGTACCTCGTCCCCTTCACATCGCTTGCGAAGTTGTGAGTCGCCTGAACGACCCACTCGTCCTTGTCGGGCCGGACTATCGAGGACTTGTCGGCGTTGACCGCTCGCGCCGCTCTCACGACGAGATCTGACATCAGCTCATCGAAGTCCACGACGCTCAGCAGGAGTTCGTTCACGGAGTTCAGCGTCTCGGCGAGACGAGTTGCGTCCCGCTGCGACTCGTACAGCGTGGCATTTGCGACTGCCAGCGACACGCGGTCGCCGAGGAGGTCCAAGAGCTGCTCCTGTCGCGGGTCGTAATCGCGCGGCTCCCGCCAGTCCACGTGTAATACGCCGATCAGCGCATCGCCGCGCAGCAAAGGAACCCCCAGCATCGTGCGGATGCCGGTGTCGAAGACCCAAGTGCTCCTCACGAGGCTCGAGTCGAAGACGTCATGCAGGTAGTAGCTCTTCTTCGTGGCACCGATCGTCCCGGCGAACCCTTCGCCGATAGCGACCCCGAGGCCGGTGCGCCGCTCGGCCTCGAGCCCGTGCGCGGCCCTGACCGTCAGGCGGTCACCGTCCAGAAGGAGGACAACGGCGATGTCGGCGTCGAAAACTGCCGCGATCTCGGGAAGCAGCTTCGACAGCATGTCATCGAGTTCAAGTGTCTCGATCGCCAGGTCGGTCACGCGGTCGAGCGCGTCGAGTCGGCGATACGCCTCGTTGGCGGCCCGCTCGGCAGCCTTCCACTGACTGATGTCGGTGGACACCCCGCCGACTCCTACCACGTTTCCGTAGGCGTCGATCAACGGGAACTTCGCGGAGACGTAGGTGTGGGGGACGACACCTGAGATCCCAATGACCTCTTGGTACTCCTCGCGCGCTCGCGTGCGCATCACTTCCCGGTCGTGCTCGCGGATGACCTTGGCGAACTCGGGCGGCAGCAGGTCGTCGTCCCGCTTCCCGTAGATCTCCTCGGGTGTCGCACCAAGGAGCCGGGCAGATGTCTGGTTATTGAGGATGAAGCGCCCCTGGGGGTCTTTCGCGTAAACCGCCGCCTGGCTGTTCTCGATGATCGTGTGGAGCAGGCGGATTCGTTCGCTGAGCGACTCGGCTATCGGTCTGTCGCCCGAGTTTCGCGGTTCGAAGTCAGGCGCCTGATCGTCGCCGTCTTGAGCGAAGCCCCTGTTTGTACTCTCGACCACGTCTCCTCCGCCCTGGACGCCTTGGCGTCATTACGACGCGGTAGGTAGAGATACCCGCGGTAGACCTCAACGGAGCTTTACGCTGACCATGAGCGAGGGTACTATATCGTTTCGCGCGCGCGGGGAACCCAACGGTGGCCCGGGTGCGTATGCGGAGAGCTGGCCGAGTCGGCTGAAGGCGCTCGCCTGCTAAGCGAGTAAGGGGTTATAACGCCCCTTCGAGGGTTCGAATCCCTCGCTCTCCGCCAGTTGACAACTCACCTGCCAAGCATCGCTACG